>NZ_CAAGSW010000001.1:300000-540686 GCF_900774055.1 Methanococcoides sp. AM1
CTGAGGATAAAGGAACTCCACAAGGAAATCGGGCGCATCGAAGGGGAGATCAAAAGGCTTGATGCGCTTAAGCAAAAGCACAGGATGCTTACCAATAAAAAAGAGTTTCTTGCAGCCGTTTACAATGATGCGGAAGATCTTGAGACCATGTACATACGCCTGCGTGCTGAACTGCGTGCAAAGAATATTGATGCGCTTGACAGGTTACTCAATGAGATATTCTCTTTCATGTACACCAACAATGCATACTCGCACATCAAACTTGATCAGGAGTACGATCTTACCATCTATGAAAAGGATGGCACTGCCCTTGAGCCTAAATTATTAAGCGGAGGCGAGAGAGCGATATTCAATCTTGTGCTAAGGTGTGCCATCTATCGTTTACTGTCCCATTCACCCGGAACCACAGGTAGTTCAGAGCTCCCTCCACTGATACTGGACGAGCCCACTGTGTTCCTTGATCGCGGGCACGTCCACCAGTTGATAAAGCTCATTGACATGATGCGAGACATCGGTGTTGGCCAGATCCTGATAGTCTCGCACGATGAATCACTGATAGATTCTGCAGACCATGTGTTCGTAGTTGAGAAAGACCCGATCACAAATAGTTCTTCCATTTCCGCAAAATGAACATCTGAAGGGAAAATTGCGACCATAAGATATATTAGAGTTTTTACCATTATTACTGAACAGGATAATGGTTTGGTATTAAGAGGGATAAAAAGGTTTGTGAGGTATTGAATGAGCTCCGAAAACAGGGACTTTGTTATAGAAAGGCTTGAGCGAAAGCTGACTGAAAAGGAAGAAGAGATAGAGACGATCAGCACCAAACTTCGTGATTCTATCATGAAAGAACTTCGCGAGAACCTGAAGAATGACCTCGACATCAACAACCGTCTTGTCAAGATCGAGCAGAAGGTCCAGGAGCTATCCAGCAACTTAAGTGGTGTTATGGATGAGCTACTCGACCAGAAATCACAGATCAGGTCCATGAGCACAAGCACTCAAACAGAGAATACGGAACCTTTTAAAGTAACAGCAACACAAAATCCTTTCAATCCCCCTGCACCAAAGCCTGCAGAGGTTTCCGGAAATAAAGGTCAGCTTGCAGATTCCCTGTTCGGTCAGAAAAAAGCTGCACCAACCACAGTTCCTGAAAGGACGATACCTGAACCGCCATCACCAAAAATGACGGTCCCTGAGTCCAAACCGTCTTCGGGATCACAGTGGAGTAAACTGGTAAACCCGAACGAGGTCAACATGGAGATCAGGGAAATAAGGACCGAGGAACCGGCAGAAGAGCAAATCAGGGATATACCATCAGAATACATTGTAGCGGATGGCATCGATGCACCCCGGGAAAACAATTATTCAAGGCGTCCGGAAGATGAGTGTGAATATATCGTTGCTGAAGAAGGCAAGCCTCCTCGTACTCGTTCAGAAACAGAGTATGAGACCGTAGAAGACCGTGATGATGAAGATACTGTCGTCACAACGACCCGCAGGAAATAATTTTAACTCGATGGCAGAGGAATCACGTGTACATCAAAGAAATTGAATTTATAAATTTCAAGTCTTTTGGGAAAAAAGTCAAAATACCATTCTTTGATGATTTTACCACTATATCAGGACCAAATGGAAGCGGAAAATCCAATATTATCGACGGGATACTTTTTGTTCTCGGACTTTCCAGCTCACGTACCCTGAGGGCTGAAAAGCTGACAGACCTTATTTATAACGGGGATAAGGCTAAAAAACCGGATTTTGCACAGGTCACAATAAAGTTCGATAATGCTGACCGTGAGATGCCTGTGGACGAGGAAGAGATCACCATCAGCAGGAAGATCAGGGAAACCGAGAACGGATATTATAGTTATTTCTATTTCAACGGGAAGGCGGTCAGCCTTACAGATATCCATAACCACCTTGCAAAGGCACGAGTGACCCCCGAAGGCTATAACGTGGTCATGCAGGGTGATGTTACCCGTATCATCACCATGACAGCAGGTGAGCGCCGTAAGATCATCGATGAGATCGCAGGTGTTGCTGAATTCGACAACAAAAGAGACAGGGCCCTGAACGAGCTGGAGATAGTAAGGGAGCGTGTCGAAAGGGCGGACATATTAATAGAAGAGGTTGAGAAGCAACTGGAGAAGCTCAAGGTCGAGCGCGACCAGGCTGTGAAGTACCAGAGCCTCAAACAGGAAAAAATGAAGTTCGAAGGCTTTGTGCTGCTTGCAAAGCTCAAGGATGCAAGGGTGGAACTTGGGAACGTGAACCTGGACATCGATTCAAAAAAGGAAGTCCAGGAAAAATTGCAGCAAGCCCTTGATCAGAAGCAAGAAAAGCTGGAAGATCTTGAGAATGAGCTTAAGGAGCTCACTTCCGAGATCCAGAGGATGGGCGAGGACGAGCAGATACAGGTCAAGAAGGACATCGAAGAGATAAAGGGAGAAGTCTCAAGATGTGTCAACAGCATAGAGCTCGCAGATAATGAGATCGAAGACATTGATTCCAGGCGTAAGAAGGCGTTCCTTGATATCGAGCAAACGAAGAACAGGGTCAATGAGATCGATTCAAAGCTGTCTGAGGAAACACTCCGCAAGGACAGTATCTTTTCAGAGATATCCGAAAGAAAGACCGAGAGGATGATCCTGCAAAGCAGGATAGCGGATGTGGATGAGAAGTTCGCCCAGACCAGGGACGAACTTACAACATTCAAGAATGAACTGGAAAATTTCAGGAACGACAAGAGCGAGCTGATGCGACAGGAAGATCGCCTGCTTGACTCCCTGAGAAGAAGGTCAGCAGAAGTAAGGGATATCGAGAACGAGATAGAGGATGCAAAGGTAAAAGCACAATCATCAGACAGCGATACAAAGTCTGCACAATATGAGATCGAGAAAAATACCGAGCAGATAAATTCCCTGACAAAGGACCTTGATGACCTTGAAAGCAATCGTTTCCAGATAAAGACCGTAGTAACAGACCTTGAAGCTACACTCAGAAAACAACAGCAGGATTACGCAATGCTGGAAGCACGTGTCCGTGCGGCAGAGGATACAAGTAATTATTCCAAAGCTGTGGACATGATAATCGCCGAGAAGAAGCACCACGGACTTCCCGGCATCTACGGCACTATAGCCGAACTTGGAAGCGTGGACCAGAAGTATTCCACAGCTCTTGGCGTTGCAGCAGGCGGACGTATGCAGGCGATAGTGGTCGAAACCGACCAGGATGCATCCCGTGGGATCCAGTTTTTGAAACAGCAGCGCGGAGGACGTGCAACCTTCCTGCCACTTAACAAGATGGAAGCCAGGAGGCCTTACAAGGACCTTTCCGATCGCCAGGGTGTCATCGGTTATGCCATTGACCTGATCGACTTTGAGCCAAGGTTCGAGGCTGCATACTGGTACGTATTCAGGGACACACTTATTGTTGACACGCTTGAAAATGCACGCCGTCTCATCGGCGGTCTTCGCATGGTCACACTTGAAGGTGAGGTCATTGAAAAGAGCGGTGCAATGACCGGCGGATCCATGCAAAGGAAGTCAGGGCTCTCATTCGCCGCCTCTGAAAAGGACAAGCTTATAAAGATAGCTGAGAAGCTTACCGAATTTGAATCAAGGCGCAATACTGCTATCAAGAAACTGGACAGCGTCGAGGGACATATTGCGGACATAACCCGTGAGATCCATGAGCTGGAGAAAGAGATCTCTAAGAAAGAGATGATCTTTGAGGAGATCGGCAGCAGGTCAGAGCGCCTCAGCCAGTTAATTGAATCAAAGAACGTCGAACTTTCACAGATAGAAGAACAGCGCTCAAAGCTCCGCGAGGAAATGGAACTGGTCGTTACCCAAAAGGATGAGAAGGATGAAAAGTCCGGGGAACTGGAAGAGAAGATCGCTGTTATTGAGGAAAAGCTTTCCGAATCAGAGATACCTGAACTTAACAAACAAGCTGAACGCATCGATGAAGAGATGCGCAGGCTGGACGGGCGTATCCGTGACATTGAAGCTGATGTCAATGCCCTGAACCTTGACCGCGAGTATGCTTCATCCAGGATCGAAGACAGTCGCCAGCTTGTCAAGGAAATGGATGAAAAGAGATCTACACACCGTGAACGTGTGGACGGCTTTAAAGCGAAGATAACCGAGCTGGAAGCCACCCTTAAGAGCAAGCAGCAGCGTGAACAGGAACTTACGGACGAACTTAAGGAGATGCAACAGAAGCGTGCCATTAAGCAGACCGAGTATAACGCTGCTGAAAAGGACCTTTTGGCCACCAGATCAAAACTGGACGATGCTGACAAGTCTATGATGGCACTGGAAGCCACACTTAGTGCCCTTGTTGACCAGACAAAGGACCTAAAAGAAGAACTGGACAGGCGCGGTATCGAAGAAGTGGAAGATGTGCCGAACTACGAGACCGTCAGCACAAGGATAGCATCCATCGAAAAGGCTATGGAAAGGCTTGAACCGGTGAACATGAGAGCCATTGATGAGTACGACGAGGTTGATGCAAGGGTTGTAGACCTTAAGACCAGAAGAGCTATTCTCTTCAATGAAAGAGAGCAGATCCTCGACCGCATAGACCAGTATGAGACCCTGAAGAAAGATGCTTTCATGGAAACATACAACGGCATCAATGAACCTTTCAAAGAGATATTCAACGAACTTTCTGATGGTAGCGGAGAACTCGTACTTGATGATTATGAAGATCCTTTCAATGGAGGATTAACACTTAGGGCACAGCCAAAAGAGAAAACGCTCCAGCG
Organism: Methanococcoides sp. AM1; assembly: GCF_900774055.1. Classification (NCBI taxonomy): domain Archaea; kingdom Methanobacteriati; phylum Methanobacteriota; class Methanomicrobia; order Methanosarcinales; family Methanosarcinaceae; genus Methanococcoides; species Methanococcoides sp. AM1. The sequence goes on from NZ_CAAGSW010000001.1 coordinate 304,778, forward strand.
CCTGGAAGCGATGTCTGGTGGAGAAAAGAGTCTTACCGCCCTGGCTTTCGTGTTCGCTATCCAGCAATATCGTCCGGCTCCGTTCTATGCATTTGACGAGATAGACATGTTCCTTGATGGTGCAAATGCTGACAGGGTCGCCCAGCGTGTGAAAAAAGCAGGAACAAAAGCACAGTTCATTGTCGTATCCCTGCGTAAACCGATGATCGAAGCAGCTGAACGTACCGTTGGTGTCACCATGCAGGAGAACAATATCACGAGCATTACGGGTGTGAAATTACGTTGAACGACCTTTCTGAAAGTATCGAGGAAAGCGAAAGCAATATCCAGAAGATCACCAGTACCGCCGACAGCTCTGTTGACCCTGAATTTCTGGAAACACTACGCAACCTCGGTGTTGATGAATCACTTATAGAGTTCTCAGATGATGTGCTCTGCGAACCTGTGGAGATCTTTGTCAAGCTTGCCAGGGACGGTGACATCAACCCCTGGGATATCGATATCGTTCAGGCTACAGACAAGTTCCTTGCATACATTGAAGATATGAAGCTCATGGACCTGAGGATATCGGGCAGGACACTTTTGTATGCAGCCATACTCCTCAGGATGAAATCAACCGGTATCGTTCAGGAAGAAGAGGAAGAAGATGAGGATTTCCAGGACGATGAGATGGATTTCTATGAAATTGAGGAATACCCGGTACCAAAACTGCCCATCCGTCGTACTGCGACCCGACCTGTAACTCTCCAGGAACTTATTACGGAACTTAAAAAAGCAGAGAAGGTCGAGACCAGAAGAAAGGACAGAAGAATACGCCATCGTATCGAGGTAATGGACAGGGCCACCACAGATGATGTACTTGGTATCGCGCATGAGGAAGATATCAGGGGCAGAGTTGATACCCTTTATGAGTATCTGGAAGAGCTGTTCAGGGACCGCGAAGAGGTAATGTTCTCGGACCTTATCGATAATTCCAACAGCCGTTCTGAAAAAATGATGACATACATTTCACTGCTTTTCCTTGCAGCTGAAAAAAGGGTATGGTTATCACAGGAAGAGCTTTTTGGAGAACTATATGTCCATCAGGGTTGCGCGATCGAATGATTTGAAGAGGAAAATATGAACGACAAGGAGATCATTGAAGCCGTACTTTTTGCGGCAGGGGGAGCTGTTGACACCCAGACGCTCGCGAAGGTCGTTAACAAGTCAGCAAAGACAATCACACCTGTTGTCAAGACCCTTATGGAAGAGTATTCAGCAAGAGATTCCGGGATGGAGATCGTTGATCTTGGCGGACGTTATGTTATGCAGGTCAAACCAAAATATACCGACCTTGTAAGTCCGGTAGCCCCTAAGGAATTGAGAGCCCCGATCCTTCGTACTCTTTCCATGATAGCTTACCACCAGCCTGTGGTCCAGTCAGAACTTGTGGACATGAGAGGCAATTCAACATACGACCACATACGTGAGCTTAAGGAGAGAGGATTTATTGAAGCAGTGCCTCACGGAAGGACAAAACTTCTCCAGACAACGTCACTTTTCGCAGATTACTTCGGACTTAGCTCCAACGATCCGGAATCCATAAAGAAAAGGATAGTTGAACTTTCCCGCCAGCAAAGTGGAAATGAAGGGCTTGACAGGTGGCTTGGAAGGAAGTTCGTGGGCATCACCCCCATGTACCGTTCACTTGCTGATCTTTGCGGCATCAAGGATTACAGGATCATTAATGCTTACAGTCCCACAGAAGAGGAACTTGAGAGCCTTGCTGATGTTTTTAAGCTGGTAGTTTCCAGAGGGTATGAGGAGAAGGTCAGCAAATTTTACGATGGGGAGATCATCGAGGTCAGGTCGACCACCTTTGGTGACATAATTGATGCCATAAACGCACTTGAGAGCGTTGCGGACCCTGAGAAATCAAAGGAGAACATCGAACTGATAACAGATCTGAGGGACAGGTATGTCTCAAAGGCACTGGTCATCAGCAAGAAGGTGAAACCTGCAACAGATATGATCGCACGTATCGTAAGCGACCTGAGGCTTGGAGTTTCTGCTGAAGGCTGTGTCATAGCTCCCGATTATGGCACATCCAGTGAGGGAGTGGAAATTTCCGAGGGAGCTGATATCCTTGTCCCGACACACTCAAAGGTGGACGGGGATATTGTGGACAGGGTCTGCAGGAAATATGATGCCATCATAGATGGCCTGAAAGATCTTGAAAAATAACAATATTAACACATATATAAGTAGCATTTAAATAGATATATAAAGAGAAAGGTATAAGCTTATATACTGTATTGGCAAATATACCCACCCTTAAATACTGAGGATCAAAGAATATGACGGAATATAATATCAAGATAGAAAACGTGGTTGCGTCAACCAAACTTGCTGAAGAATTCGACCTTACAAAGATAGAAGCGGAATTCGAAGGCGCAGAATACAACAAACAGAAGTTCCCGGGACTTGTATATCGCGTTTCCGATCCAAAAGCTGCATTCCTTGTATTCACATCCGGAAAAGTAGTATGCACAGGTGCAAAGAACGTTGCGGACGTACACACAGTCATCGGAGATATGGCAAAAAAGCTCAATGGTATCGGGATCGAGACAATTGCTGACCCGGAGATCACAGTACAGAACATTGTTGCTTCAGCTGACCTTAAAGCAGTGCTCAACCTTAATGCAATTGCTATCGGACTCGGTCTTGAGAACATCGAATACGAGCCGGAACAGTTCCCAGGTCTTGTTTACAGGATCGATGAACCAAAGGTTGTCGTACTTATCTTCAGTTCCGGAAAACTTGTGGTCACAGGTGGAAAGTCACCTGAGAACTGCGAGGAAGGAGTTGAGGTCGTAAGGCAGCAGCTTGACAATATGGGACTTTTGTAAATGGATATTCAGATCCCCCTGGACAAGAACGATGTGTGTATCCTCATTCCCGCACTGAATGAGGAAGCAACCATAAAGCAGCTCATCGAAGATTTCCAGGCAGAAGGATTTGAGAATATCCTTGTCATCGATGGACACAGCCATGATCGCACCCGCGAACTTGCTGAAGAAAGCGGTGCAAGGGTCGTGGTCCAGGAAGGAAAAGGCAAGGGTCAGGCAGTTCAGGAAGCTTTCCAGCTTATCGAGGACCCCTACACCGTCATGATCGATGGTGATGGAACCTACCTTGCAAGTGATATTTATACGGTCCTTGGACCGCTTCTTGAAGGACGTGCTGACCAGACTATCGGCAACAGGTTTGCAAACTATGAGCCAGAAGCTTTTACAAAATTGAACCTGGCAGGCAACAAATTGCTCAACAAGCTTTTTGGTTTTGCGTATGGCATATGGCTGGAAGATATCCTTACAGGATACCGCGGTTTCACACGAAAAGTGATCAAAGGTCTTAGCCTCAACGAGATGGGATTCGAGATCGAGACAGAGATCACTGTTGAAAGTGTTAAGAACGAGATGAAAGTAGAGGTCGTGCCTATCACTTACGTATCGAGGCATTCAGCAGCGGCCACCAAGCTCAATCCGTTCAGGGATGGGATCAAGATCGGGAAAACCATCATCAGGATGGCAAGATTACACAACCCGATGTTCTATTTCGGGATATTTGGCACGATACTGACGCTATCAGGCATCGGTACGGGACTTTATGTAGTAAATGAGTGGTTAAGCGGAGTAACCCGCATACCAATGACAATACTGACTGCCTTATTAATACTTACAGGCATACAGATGTTCATTTTCGGGATGTTGAGCGACCTTATAGTATCACTCCACAGGGAAACGATGCGAATGTTGCGCCAGAATAACGATCGTTGACCTCCTTTACAAGATTAACTTTTTTTCGTTATTTATTGTTACAGTGCAACATTCCTCCATTACAACATAGCATCGAAATTATACAACGCAAGTAAAATTTACTTGATTTTTTGTCAAATGAAACAGATTTTATTTGAGGGAGAGGCCTTTGCAAAATTTTGAATATAGTTACATCAAATAAATTTAAAGGTATTAGATGACGATTAATAAGATGATCATATCCAATGTTGTGCCGGACATATATAATAAGTAGGAATTGTGAGAAAATCCATTCAATTTTACTTTACCTGCTCTAAAGTTGATTTTTCGACAACGCTTATATAAAATACCTTCTTTTTTTAGTCAACTAATAACGAGGTTATAACAATGACAATAGTAGAAGATGCCCAAGCTGGCCAAATTACAGAGCCAATGAAAGTTGTCGCTGAAGTCGAAGGTTTAGAGCCTGAGTTCATCAGACGTGGAATCGCTGCAGGTAGGATCGTAATCCCAACCTCCCCATACAGGGATGTCAGATACTGTGGTATCGGTGAAGGCCTTACAACAAAGGTCAATGCATCAATCGGTGCATCCTCAGATATCGTCGACCTTGACATGGAAGTTGAAAAAGCAAAGGCTGCTGAAGCTGCTGGTGCTGACACTCTCATGGAGCTTGGAACCGGCGGAGACTTCCTCGGCATCAGGAAAGCTGTCTGTGACGCAACATCACTTTCCGTTGGATCAGTTCCTTTATACCAGGCATTCATCACAGCTGCAAAGAGAGACGGTTCCATCATCCACATGACAGAAGATGACCTCTGGCATGCAACTGAAGAACAGGCAAAGCTTGGTACAAACTTCATGGCTATCCACACAGGTATCAACAACATCGTTCTCGACAGGCTCAAAGCACACGGTCGTTATGGTGGTATCTGCTCCCGTGGCGGTGCTTTCATGACAACATGGATGCTCCACAACGAGAAGGAAAACCCACTTTACGCTGACTTCGACTACCTCTGTGAGATCCTCAAGGAACACGAAGTTGTCCTCTCCACAGGTAACGGAATGCGCGCAGGTGCTATCCACGATGCTACCGACAGGGCACAGATCCAGGAGCTCATCATCAACTCCGAGTGCGCACAGAAAGCACACGACAAATATGGTCTTCAGGTAATTGTAGAAGGTCCAGGTCACGTACCACTCGATGAAGTAGAGATGAACGTCAAACTTATGAAGTCCATGAGCGGACACAAGCCATTCTACATGCTCGGTCCACTTGTAACAGATATCTCCCCAGGAAGAGACCACATCGTAACCGCAATCGGTGCAGCAACATCCGCATCACACGGCTGTGACTTCCTCTGCTACGTAACTCCTGCAGAGCACCTTGCACTTCCAAACAAAGAGGATGTTATCGAAGGTGTAAGGACATCAAAGATCGCAGCTCACGTCGGTGACATGGTCAAACTCGGAAAGAGGGATCAGGACCTTGCAATGGGCAGGGCACGCAGAGACCTTGACTGGGGTAAGATGTTCGACCTTGCACTCGACCCAGAACTCGCAAGAAAGATTAGAACCGAGAGAGCATCAGCAGATGAAGATGCATGCACAATGTGCGGTGACTTCTGTGCTGTGAAGATCGTCAACCAGAACTACAATCTCGCAAAGTAATGCCATCGGCATTACTTTAATCTTTTTTTTTAAAGGCCACTATGGTGGTCTTTATATTTTCTTTTCAGCTACAACTCATTTATATCATTTTTAGTTAAAGCAGAAAGCTATAGCTATGCTTTGAGGACTTTAATTAAAATAGCAAAATAAAATAAGCAAATCACCATTCCATGTCAGAATGGTGCTAAACATCGAGCTAGCAGAACTTCCCCCCAAAGAAAAAATAAGATCAGTAGGGGGTTTTAGTTACGTATGACAGGTCGATCTTTGAAACGTTGGCTTTCTGAACAAGGAGAATAGACTTCCCATAGTCAGGGTTCTCATAATCGAAGATCAACCATGTGATCTCATCTTCTTCTACTTCACGGCAATCCGTGATGTTATCATACCATATGATAGATGATGAAGCACCGTCAAGTAAATACAGATAACCTGACAGCTCGTGCCCCTCAGGCACATTTTTAATCATTTCAAGAATGGAATTAATCATCTTAGTAACACCCATTTTAACAAACCTTGAACGTATAAAATGATTTTGGTGAAAACACCCATGAATACGACATCGGCTTTAACTTTTTTATAAAATTAACCTGTCTGACGATCCCATATAAATAAAGAACCTGCGAAAGGATAAGCAAATATATAAACCAAACTCATGAAAAGAGATATTGGATCTTTTTACATATTTTCTGATTTCTTACTTAACAGAAACCCTTAAATCCAGATTTGCCGTAAATCCCGGTGGGAGACAATTAATGAAAAAAGCAATTATTGATACAAACAAAGGTCAGATCGTACTGGAACTATTCGAAAAGGATGCACCAAAGACAGTTGCAAACTTTGAGAAACTGATCAAACAGGGATTCTACAATGGCCTAACCTTCCACAGAGTAATACCAAACTTTGTCATCCAGGGAGGATGTCCAAAAGGAAACGGTTCAGGCGGACCCGGATACACCATTAAGTGCGAGATAAATCCAAAGAAGCATACAAAGGGTGCACTTTCTATGGCGCATGCAGGAAAGAATACCGGAGGAAGCCAGTTCTTCATCACACATTCACCGCAGCCACACCTTGACGGAGTACACACTGTTTTCGGAAAGGTCATAGAGGGTATGGATGTGGTCAACAAGATCAAAGAAGACGATGTAATGACAAAATTAAAAGTAGAAGAGGAGTAAAACCCTATTCCATTCCTTTTTTTAAAGAACAGAGGGAAAATGGACGCAATGAGAGGACTGTTCACAGCATGCGGGTATGCATACCCGGTCATGAAGAAGTTAGCCCTGTTGTTGATCCTTACCCTCGTACTACTATTAATAATTAGATCTGCGGTGTAACATGGATAAAAACACGTTCAATAGGGTCAGAATAGCAGGACTTGTCATCAACGAGATAGAGGACCTAGCACCAAAAATGTACCCATATGTCGAATTCGTAAAGAACGAAGATGAAAGCGAAGGCAAATACAGTGTAACCCCACTCTCAGGAGAGGGACTGGAAGTGCACGAAATACTCCTGAACAAATACCAGAAATGGTATGCTTGCGTTCTGGAATTGTTAGAGCAGTATTATCCTGAAAAAGCCGAGGAATTCACACAAGCATATGAGAAGGCTATTCTTTACGCCACTCTTGAATGCAAACCAAGAGTTCCAAACAGCTTCAAAATGCAGTTCGAATTCGTCAAGTACCTGACAGCCCAGAAGATAATACTTTCACATCTTTTCTCAAGGATCTCCACCATGGAGATAACAGAAACCGAACCTGATGCAATTGAAAGTAGAGATGTTGTAATTGCAGAAGGGGAAATCCCAGTGGAAATGAAGGCTTTACTTTTCAAACAGGCTATCAAACCGGTCCTTGATGAAGAGATTCAAAAATTCGTGGACAAAATTGCCCGGGATGACTCCGCACTCAGCAAGGTCTCAGATATTGCTGAAGACATAATCGCCAGTGACGCTGCAGATATAGAGCAGATAAAAACCAAATGTACCAGTCTTCAACAGATCTGCCGGAAGGATGACTTGTGCACAGAAAATATGAAGGAACTGGGAACACTATTCAATATAATAAGCAGACTATAAGTTCTGCTTTTTATACTACTTTTTATAATATATTATTATAGAATCTCAAAGGGTAGGGAAAAGCAGATGAAAATTATAAAATGCAGGGACCTTGGATTCAATTGTGACTTCATGGCAACAGGCACTGCCTCTGAATCTGACGATGTTAAACAAAAAATGATGGAACACATAACTGAAAAACATCTCTCAGAAAATAATATGTCAAAAGAAGACCTTGAAGATATAGCTTCACGTATCAGCATTCTGCTGAGCAGAGGTTGTGGCTGCGGAGCTCTCTAAGCAAGCGCCGCATATTACCGTTACAAATATTATAAATTACATTTTTTGCAATTGGAAAGACCACATATCTTGTTCTCGAATTTCCATTCGAGACCCCACTTCTTAATAGACTGGATGATCTCCATGAACTCAGTTCCACTTCTGGTCAGAGAATAAGTGTATATAACGGGGTCCTTTGAATCATCAAGGGTCTTCTTCACAAGACCTTCCTGCTCCAATTCCTTGAGCCTTATTGAAAGGGTCTTTGGAGTAATGGTCTGTAATTTCTTCTTAAGTTCGTTGAACCTTTTTTCCTCGTTGTTGCCTTTGTAAAGCTCCAGCAATATGCACAAAGTCCATCTCTTGCCAATTATATCGATCGTTTTGTAGATGGTACAATCTTTCATAGTATCAGGAAAGAAACTGGCATTATATATAGAAGTATCCCAAATATACTTAGTGACGAAAAACAACAAAATTTTAAAGGAGAGTACTAAATGACAAAGGACATACCAGAAAAGGGAGCAATTATTCAGAGAGACAAGGAAACATTCGCGATCGCACCACATATTCCCGGAGGTATTACATCACCAGACCTTCTCAGGAAGATAGCTGACGTATCCGAGAAATATGGTGCAGCTGCAATTAAGGTCACATCTTCCCAGAGAATGGCCATTGTAGGCCTCAAGGAAGAAGACCTTGACAATGCCTGGGAAGATCTTGGAATGAAGCCAGGCGCTGCAATCGGCCTCTGTGTCAGGAGCGTTAAGATATGTCCGGGAACCACATTCTGTAAACGTGGTCAACAGGACTCTGTCGGACTTGGCCTCAAACTTGATGAGATATACCATGGAATGGAACTGCCATCAAAGCTCAAGATCGCAGTATCAGGCTGTATGAACTCCTGTGCTGAGAACGCCATCAAGGATATCGGTATCATGGGTACGCCAAAGGGATTCACTGTCATGGTAGGCGGCAGTGCAGGACTCAAGCCACGTCTTGCAGATACCATTGCAGAAGAGCTCGATGAGGAAGAGGTTCTTGCCCTTGTTGACAAGATCATCACATACTACAAGACCCACACAAAGAAACACAGGATCGGAAGGATCATTGACGAGATCGGACTTGAAACCTTCAAGACAGAAGTCGGCCTCTGAGCAGACAATTATTACGACTGTCGGGGTTCTTTGCAGGAACCCCAACAATCCCCACGAATCGCTTACGAACACGATCTACAGGGTAGTTCGGACAAGAACCCTGCTTATTTTTCTGAGAGATAAAAGAGGAGACCATGCAGATCAGCTTTTATTATACCGGAGAGTTCGGAAGGAAAGTTATCGGCAATGTGGTGAATTCCAGCACATTCTGCACATCATGTGGAGAACTTTGTGACCACTGCAGAGAGAAGAAGAGATCGTATGCTGACCGAATCGTTGACATACACGAGTTCCCGAGCGACCTGCCGCAGTTCATCGAAGAGCCTGAAGAGTACCTGCCTGAGAGCATGGGCAAATGTGACCTGCTAATTACTATGGACCTTCACCCGGACATTCTTTCTGTCCTACCAAAAATGGTAGAGATGGCAGGCGCAAAGGCTGTGATCGCACCCATAGAGGTTCCAAAGCTTGCACCTGCAGGACTTGTTCAGCAAGTAAAGGAAACCCTTGAATCAAAGGGGATAGACTGCGAATTCCCAAAGCCATTCTGCTCACTTGAAAAGTCAGGAAAGCCACTGATCGATGAATTTGTAGACATGGGATTTGGCAGGCCACTGCTTGCCATACAGGTCGATAAAGAAAGGAACATATTCACACATGCAAAGGTCCTGAGGGACGCCCCATGCGGATCCACATGGTATGTTGCCAAAAAACTTGGATGGTCGGATATCGAAGTCTACAAGGAAACAGTATCCGGTGCACACCATGCATACCCATGTACTGCAAGTATGGATAAGGACCCGCAACTCAAAGATACCATCCTGCATGAAGCCGGATACATAATCAGGAAAAGCATTGAGGAAGCAGCCAATATAAAAAATAAAAGTAAGAAAGAAGACGTTTCTTATGAAGATGAAAAATGAGGTGAGAACATTACTGAAGATAAACCTGTGAAAATAGCAGTCCTAAGATGCGATATCGTATCAGAGGCATGCCCGGGAACAGGATGTTTTAAAGCTTTCAATGAACGGAGAGTAAAGTTCGCCGACTATGATGATAATACACAGATGGTTGCTTTCTTCACATGTGGAGGGTGCTCAGGCAGACGAGTATTCCGACTGGTGCGCTCCCTGCAGAAAAACGGAGTGGATGTGATACACCTGAGCTCATGCATGCAGATGAAGAACTACCCCGAATGCCCGCATATTGATACCATTAAGAAGACGATAGAAAATGCAGGTATCAAAATTGTTGAGGGAACGCATCACTGATAACTTAGAATAAAGAAAGGAGAGGATACAATGGTTAAACGAATGATAGTCAAGATCGATGAAGATAAATGTACAGGCTGCGGACAATGTGTTTCTCCCTGCGCTGAAGGAGCCATACAGATAATCGACGGCAAGGCAAAGGTCGTTTCCGAAGATCTCTGCGATGGCATGGGATTCTGTATCGGCGTCTGCCCTGAGGGTGCTATCACCATCGAAGAAAGACAGACCGTAGAGTTCAACGCTGAAAAAGCAGAAGCTCAACCAAAAAGCACTGATGTATCCATCAGGTGTTTCAGCTGCGGTGCCGGGGAAGATGAGAGGTACCTCATGCCCATGAGACATAAAATGGAGAGCCTCTGGGTCTGCACACGCTGTCTGCCCCAGCTTATCCATGGGTGAATTAAATTGATAGAGCTTGAACTTACCTCAAAAGTGGATCACCTGTGCGATTACACGTTCAATTTCTACTGGCATGAAAAGGAACTTGAACCCGATGCAGTGATCCCGTCCCAGAAAAATACTGAGCATACGTACAGGCAGCTAGTGGACGAGCTCAAGGAAGGCGAGGACGTTCACATAAAGGGAAGTGTTGGCACAAGGTTCGCATATAGCCTCGGGGTTGACCTTTCACATTTTGGCGGGACTGGTAAGACCGAGCCTGCCGGACGTATCTTTGTAGACGGGGATATCGGTCCGGAAGCAGGGATGTCCATGTCAGCAGGTGCACTTTACCTGACGGGAAATATTGAGGAGCCACTTGGAAACATCATCGAGGTCAGTTCCGATGAGGAAGGATACCGGAAGTTCATCTCCATCACAGAACTGCTCTGTGGAAACAGCTCCGAAGTCCCTATTGGGAACAGTTTCGATGCAGGAAGCAAGAAGCTTGTACTGACAGACAATATTCTCCGTGGAACCCTTGCTTCAAGATGTAACTGCAATGCAGAGATCGTCGTCGAAGGGGATGTTTACAACGGCACAGGACTCCTGATGGAAAGCGGCACCATCACGGTCAGAGGTGATGCAGGGCTCAACACCGGTGCACACCTGAACGGTGGCAATGTCGTGATCGAAGGAACTGTTGGTGAATTTGCAGGTGCTTACATGAAAGCCGGCGTCCTGCTCTTCAATGATGTGAAAGGATATGCAGGTGCAGGCATGCTTGGAGGTACGATCTATTCCAGGAAGAAGATCCCACCAGCGCCCCCTGCTGAGAAAATAAGGATGGGAGGCAAGGACAGTTCTATCGTGAGAAAACTTACCGGTGCAGGCCGCGTGGAGTCCATGCTTTACAATAAATATGAAGTAGGTGAGGAGAAAGCACAGTATATCAAAGTACAGATGAGGGATGGTTCCATCGTTATGCGCAAAGTGTACTGAAAGGCATTAATATTACCACTACTGCTAACACCACCAACTGTTTTCCTTACATAACATATATAAGACGTAACATTGTATCCTGATAGTATTAGATATACCGAAAAAGGTTGGATGCACTTGACTACTGAGAGAACTGAAGATTACCTGAAGGCTATTGATACCATAATTGAGAAAAAAGGATACTCACAGGTAAAGGATATTGCGCGGTTCCTGAATGTAAGCCCTTCCAGTGTTACAGGAATGTTCAAGAAGCTCACCAAAGAAGGATACATCAATTACGAGAAATACGGAGGAGTTACCCTCACTCCGGAAGGAAAGAAAGTTGCCAGGAGCACCAAGGAAAAGTACAGTGTGCTGCATGAGTTCCTGATCCTGCTGGGAGTTGATGAGATCACCGCGGATGACGATGCATGCAAGATGGAGCATGCGGTGACAACACAGACACTTGAGAAACTGACAAAGTTCAGTGAATTTGTAAACCGTAAAGAGGAAATGCCAAAATTCTTCCTCCATTTCAAAGAGTTTTGTGAAAAAGGTGAGATCTCCGGATGTAAGAAAACAACTGGAATGGTCCCTTTAAACAAAAATACCACGAAAGAGTGCAAATAACTTTATTAATGCAATCGTAGCAAATGAAAAACAGTCACTTTTCCATTGCTAATTTTAGATTGACATAGGCTGTTTTGACTTAATATAATTAATGTAATGCCCTTTTATATCCTGTTCTTTTGTTGAAGCACCTTCAGGATCATTTCCTGATTGCTCGACCCTATCGTTTTTCAACAGTAAATATACCCGGCTCCGCCATTTTTAAATGTGACGTATAATGTTAGGTATGCCAAAATTTATATATGATTGTGAACAGTAGTCCAATAAATTAGGATAGCCTAAATATTGGAGGCTTATGAACAAATGTTTACCAGATTAAAAAAGAAAAAGTGTTGCAATCCCGAGGACAATACTGAAAGTGCCCTTGAGAAAATAATCCTCGTAGGAAACCCAAATGTGGGCAAGAGCGTCATCTTCAACCATTTCTCAGACAGCTATGCCATTGTTTCAAATTATCCGGGAACTACAGTAGCAATAAGCAAAGGAAATGGGAAAATCGCAGGTAAGGAATACGAGATAATCGACACTCCCGGAATGTACTCATTGTTACCGATAACAGAGGAGGAGCGCGTTTCACAAAGTTATCTCTTTGAAAGTAAGCCATTTGTTTACGTTCATGTTGTGGATGCTAAGAACTTGCAACGTATGCTTCCTCTGACACTCCAGCTAATAGAAGCACAGGTACCCCTCATACTTGTCCTGAATATGATGGATGAGGCTGCTGAGAGAGGAATTGAGATCAATGAGGCTCAACTCGAAAATGAGCTGGGAATTCCTGTTATCTGTACGACCTCAATAAAGGGAGAAGGGCTCGACAGGCTTGAAAACGCAATCACCAGTTATGACCTTCAACATGTCGATAACAAAGTAAAGTACAGCAGGGGAATTGAATCTGCAATTGAAGAAATATCATCATTGGTAAGATCTGAATACGGGATATCAAAAAGGACACTTGCACAGCTGCTTCTCCAGAATGATAGGGTTGCTTTTGATAAGATCGTCCAGAACAATGAAGAAGTCAGGTCGATCAAAAATGTCATCGAGGAAACGGAAAAAGGATACACAGATCCACTTAATTATGTCCTCACAATAGAAAGACAGGCCTTTGTCAATGATATTGTCGGGCCTGTGATGAGTACGACCAAAAAGACAGATACTGTTACAAAAAATACTGATGAAAGACCACAAACATCACTTCGGGAACGTGTTGACAAACTCCTTATACACCCTGTAACAGGAATACCAATACTGCTAGTGGTACTCTATTTTGGATTGTACAAATTTGTAGGAGGCTTTGCAGCAGGGACTGTTGTGGACTACCTTGAAGGAACATTGTTCGGGGAACAGATCAACCCGTGGGTGATCGAGACCTTCAGTTCCATTGTCCCATATCCGGTCATACAGGACCTCTTTGTAGGCGAATACGGAATACTGACACAGGCTGTGACATATGCAATTGCACTTATAATGCCGCTTGTGGGTGCATTCTTTATTGTGTTCTCCATAATCGAGGATACGGGTTACCTTCCACGCCTTGCAATGCTGATAGACCGTGCATTCAAGAAGATGGGAATGAGCGGTAGAGCTGTCATTCCCATGGTGCTTGGTTTTGGGTGTTCTACAATGGCAACCATGGTTACACGCACCCTTGAAACAAAAAGGGAGAAGATCATCACAAGCATGCTACTCTCGCTGGCGATCCCATGTTCTGCACAGCTTGGTGTAATACTGGGAATTCTCTCGTTCAGCGGGAAAGCACTATTAATATGGGCTTTTGTTATCAGTCTGGAACTTTTGGTGATAGGATACCTTTCATCAAAGGTGCTGCCCGGGAAAAACCCCAGTTTCTTCATGGAAATACCACCGCTAAGACTTCCGAAGCTTTCGAACGTGCTCATAAAGACGTATTCAAGGATGCAATGGTATTTCCTTGAGGTCATGCCCCTGTTCGTTGTGGCAAGTGTGCTGATCTGGATAGGAAAGCTTACAGGACTGTTCGAGATGGCAGTTCGATTGTTCGGATATCCCGCACAGTGGATAGGACTTCCTGTTGAAGCAGGGGTCATGTTCCTGTATGGGTTCTTCAGGAGAGATTTCGGTGCTGCCGGATTGTTCGATATGTACAATGCAGGAATGCTGACCGACATCAACCTTGTTGTCGCTGCCATCACACTGACATTGTTCATGCCATGTATAGCACAGTTTATGGTAACTGTGAAAGAAAGAGGAGCTAAGATAGCCCTCGGAATGGCTGCATTCATCTTCCCCAGTGCATTTGCGGTCGGCTTTGTTGTGAACTATGTCCTGACAACATTGGGAGTGGTACTATGAAGTGCCCTCTTTGCAGCTGCGAGTTCGATGAGCCCGACAGGTCAAAATGTACAGGTTGCGGGAAATTCAGTTCATGCAATATGCAGCGCTGCCCGAAATGTGAGTACGAGATCCCGCCGGAAACAAAACTGGAAAAAATCATAAGGGGGATATTCAAATGAAAATAAGTGAGAATGCGGAAGAGGTCCTGGAAAAGATGTGGGTCTGCACAAACGAAAAGAACACGGATACTGTGAGTCTGGGATCCCTTGAACTGGACGAAACTTCCCCAGAGATACAGGAACTGCTCAAGATCGAGAATATCACACTTTCCGACTCACATATCAGCCTTACAGAGGAAGGGACTGCAAACGGCAGGACCGTTGTCAGACGACATCGTCTTGCTGAGCGTCTTCTTGCGGACGTTCTTAACACGAAGGATAAATACGTACACAGCTCTGCATGTGAGTTCGAGCATATACTGTACCATGGTATCGATGAGAACGTGTGTATCCTGTTAGGACACCCGCGTACATGCCCACATGGAAAGCCGATCCCTGAAGGGGAATGCTGTAAAAAGGCAAAAGAAGAGCTCGAGCATGTGGTTGCATCCCTTTCTTCCCTGAGGAACGGACAAAGCGGGAAGATCGCTTATTTTAATATGCGTGAAGAGGACAAGATGCAGAAGATGCTGGCAATGGGTGTACTTCCGGGCATCCCTATAGATCTTGTCCAGTCATATCCTTCCTATGTATTCGACCTGAACCATACGAGATATGCAGTTGACAGGGAAATTGCCGACAGCATATATGTAAGGATAAAAAGGGACTGAGAACTAATTTAGCTCAATAATGTACCGCCAACCAGAGGGTTTCTGTCGTGTCACTGGTCCAGATGACCCTGTGTTTGCAGTGGGCTGGAATATTAATATGGTCGCCGGGATTGAGGTGCACCACCTCTGAATCTTCAAACAACAACTTCGCCTCCCCCTGCAACACCATTACCCACTCACTGCGATCCTGATCGTACCATTGGCCCTCCGGAGTCACATGTTTCTTTGAAATAATACGCTCGATCAATACCCCATGTTGATCCACCAAAGGCTCAAACACTTCATGGGTTAGATCGGCTGGTATTTGGTTAAAAATATTATGTTTTTCCATGGTACACCTCATGGGCCCTATCAATAAAAAGGACACCTTAAGGCACCCTTGCATTGTCAGGATCATCGAAAAATGGCTATTTCATCAAGGACCTTTTTTTTAATTCATGGATATAGTGGATGATCGGATCTTCTCCCCGATAATCAAAAACTTTATTTGGCTTTCGACACAGACTCCTGCTGATGGAGAAAAGAGAAGAACATTCTTCAGTTCAAGCTAAGGAAGACCTTTTGCATAAGATGGTCATGCATATCCACGAACAACCCTACAGGATCGTTCTTGCGATAACCGGAGGAGGAGCCGGAGCCATTGAACAACTTTTAAAATACGGAGGAGGTTCCGCAACCGTCCTCGAAGCTACCGTACCATACAGTTCCAAAGCGCTTGATGATCTTATCGGCAGGAAGCCTGAGAAGTATGCATCACCCATAACCGTAAGGTCCATGGCGATGGCAGCGTACCGCCGTGCATTATCCCTTACAGAAGATGATGATCTTGTTAGGAACAAAGATGTGATGGGCGTGGCAGCTTCCTGCAAGCTTTCAGCTGGAAGTGATGAGCGTGAAGGCCGTGAACATGAAATATATGTTGCCATCCAGTCCTTTGATAAGACATTGGTAAGAACCCTACGGCTTGGAGAAGCGCGTACACGACAGGAAGAGGAGCACATCGCAACCTGTATGATAATAGATTCCATCCCGAAAGAGTGCGGCTGGGATGGGGAAATGCATCTTGACCGACTGTTGGGGAAGGATGAGTGTATTGAAGAAAGGAAAGCAACAGTTTCCAAAGAGATCGCTCAGATGCTTGTGCGCCCTGATAGCATTATGAAACGCACGGACCTCAGGCCTGATGTGGTCAGGTTGAACCTGAAAGGTAAGGGAGTTGACGATAAACCTGAGATCATTTTTTCAGGCTCTTTTAATCCATGCCACCGCAACCACATTGTAATGGCTGAGCAGGCATTCCAAAAACTTGGGAAGAAGGTCCATTTTGAGATATCCATCACAAATGTGGACAAGCCACCAATAGACTTCATATCACTTCAGGAAAGGCTGGACTCACTTAAGGAATACAGGGACAGGGATTTCCTGGGAAATATTTACCTCACAGTTGCCCCGCTTTTCATCCAGAAGGCGAAGCTTTTTGAAAACGTTACATTCATTATCGGAGCTGATACTGCAAACCGGCTGTTCAAGACCAGATACTATCGCAACGAAGATGACATGAGGAACATGCTGGCAGAGTTCCGTGAAAAGAACATCCATTTCCTGGTGTTCAGGAGAAAAGATGTGGAACTGAACATCGAGCCGGAAATATGCGACCTTTGCGAGATCGTATCCATGGAAGATTATGAGGATAACGGCATTTCATCCTCTGCCATCAGGAAAGAGATGGACATTGAATGAGCCTGCTTCCTGCTTCTTTTTGTAATTTTTAACTTCTGAAATAATAAGGTTGCTGCTATTAAATATTTATATAAACCATGAACCGGAAGACTTGCCAGAGCAAACTGTCCATCAGGATAAAATGAGGACAGATGGCAGGTGGAGCCATGAAAAACGAAGCTGTGCGACACCCACGAACTGCACAGGAAAGAAAAACGAAGCGACCCGCATATAAGTGTTGGAAATCACTGAAAAAAGTGAGCTTACTTGCCCGTAATACCGATGCATACATCCCTTTCTCAGTCATCGGCATCTTTGTCATACTCGGAGCTGTGCTTACCTCAGCCTACTTCCTGCAGACGGATTACGACATCGCACAGACCATTTATACCACAGAAAAGACGGATCCTGAACAAGTCGCCATCGGATTTGCTTCTGCGGACCTTTCCCGATGTCTCAATTATGCAGGGATGGAAGCCCTGAAATGGAAAGGTGAGCACCCGATAATCCAGCCTGTGGACTCGTTCGGAGGCACAACCTCGGAAGATGATTTCATGGTCAATGCCCGCACCCATGACCTTGAGGCAGGGGATACATTACATGTACAGGTCGACCTGCCTTCGGATGTGTGGTATAGCATATCTTCCCTCTGGAAAGACCAGGACATCATACTGAAGATAAAGGATAGCAACGGCCAGACCATCGATTCCGTGGACTACGGTGAAGCTATCAGTACCTGGAAGACAGTATCCTTTGAGGAAAATTTCCAGTTGCCACAGGAGATAGACCCCGGCTACGGCACGATCGAGCTTGACTGCGGAAGCACTGTGAAGGCAACCGACTGGTTCAGTGTTGCTATGAATCCTGTGAAGGATATCTCTGCAAAGCATTTCAACGAGCTGATCACAGGTAACTACCAGTATGACCAATATGTCTATGACAAATATGCCATCAACGTGGAGCCGGACATACAGCCGCACCAGATACTCATCGAGGAGATAAACGGGACACTTGAAAGGCAGATAAACGATGACAACAGGACCTATTCTATATATTACACATACACGATCCGGAACCTGAACTATACACTGGTTGACCTTGTGACTGGTGAATCCTTCAACCGCAGTATGGACATAACCACGCTTGTGACAGCAAGGGAACCGCTGCTTGAAGAACTTACTACGGAATATGAGCGATCGCTGAACAGTGCCGAGACATCGAACATCGTTCTTGGCGCCATGAACATACGCTCGTTCACCTACGGACCCTGGCAACACTATGCCAACGGCCCGCTGAACATCATTACCAACCCTGCGCTGGCATCTGCGGTCAATGCAGGAACTGCCTATTCCCAGAAGCGCACTTTCGATTCAGTAGACCCCTGGGCACTGATGTACACTACATATTACAATGGCAAGGTTTTCTACGAGGATGTGCACGGGACAGCCGACCAGTATGACATTAATGGCTCTGCCAACCTGACATCCACCTACGAGGAACTGGCAAAGAACAGTTCGTTCAGTGTGGATATCGGTGAAGGTATCAGCGAATCGATGATAGATACCGGAACGACATTCGAGCAAGTGGATGAACAGTCAACGATAAGAGTAGCAGCCGCGGATTACATCCCGAGCCTGGTAGACGGTTGGGTTTTCAATGACCATGTCTGGACGGATGAGCATGACCTTGTGCACGATGTTGCCCGGGAGGTATATTCCGCCGGCGTACAAGCGCAGATCAGGAGAGATGGATTCAATGATACGATCCCGGTGTTCACTGATACCAGAGGAAATGTAGTTTCATCCTCCTATGACTGGCACACTGTGTCCTGGAAAGCCTCGTATGATATTGAAGGAAATCATACCGGAGCTATCAAGCCGTCGTATTCGTGGGATGGAACATGGAACCGAACGCATGACCGGACACTGGACCCTAAGATCAACCCTCCCCGTGGAATGCTCACAAGCTGGAAACTTACAGGTGCCACCGTGTCCCTCAATTCAATAGAGACCGAAGTCACAATAACCCCGGTGTTCCGCTACAGGGAGAACGATAATGTCACCGGCATGATGCGTACCGACGGATATCTTGAACGTGAAGACCATGTATTCGACTGGAATGTCACATATAATATCGACTACCGCGTCACCTCGACGTGGGAGATAGATTACAGCTATTTCTACAGATACAAGTGGAAGGAGATCACCGGCTACCATACCAATCAATTCGGTGCAAAGATACCGGAATACAGTCATTATTCATCAAGCAGCACAGGATCAAAGACAGAATATATCACGACCACGGACACCCACTCGACCTCGCACCTTGAAACAGAGACCGAAAACTTAAGCATACTGTACCACAAACGTCCTCCCACCGGGACATACGAGGGAATTATTTCCTACACCGACCCGGTGACCCGGGAATACCGCACGACCACCATAGAGGTTGACGGTATCGAACTCCAGGACCCTGCCTGCAGTGATGCTGCTGATAAGTATAAAGAAAAGTACATCAATATCCACGATGTCGAGACCCACTATATGCTGTTTCCCAACGATTTCTACCTTCCGGAGCAGAAGGTGGAGTGCGACATCCCGGACTGGCTTCACAAGATGATGGCAGATGAACTGCTGGAAATGGTCGGCTCCATTGAAGCAGCGGACCCGGCTGTGAACGTGTCCCTGATGAACGACCCGGGTGCAGACCCGACACTGCTCAGGTATGAGGCTGCAAAGGAGCTGACAGCCGACCTCAGCGATGACACTGAAAATTACGTGAACAGGCAACAGCACCTGACAGGCGGCGAGATGTACACCAGCAGCGATGCAGCACGCTATATTACAAAAAATGAGGTTTACCTGAAGCTGATGAACGAGATCGAGTCGCAAAACCGGAAGCTGAACAGCGATCTTAATGACTACCTGCTGAAGAAGCTCACCGAAGCGAATGTTGACATCCCGGGGCTTGACACAGGAACACTGGACAGCGTGACCTCCGGCTCACTCTCACTTTTCAACAACCCTGCCGTGAGCATGGCAGGCACCGCACTGGGAACCGAGATGGGTATCATCGACACTATGACCATTACAGGCATGCCGGAGAGCAAGTACAACTGGACCGAAGGCATGACGCTGGTGGTGGACCAGTACCCGGACTACCTGTACCATGATCCTGAATTCGACCTTAACGGAGAATACGAACTGAAGGACCCGAAGGGAATGACCATCTACCCTCTGGGCGTGAAGAACACCTGCGTATTCTCCACCGGCATTGCAGATGACATCGCCGGTCTCCTGGAAAAGACCAGCAGCCCTGTAAAGGAAGCGACTGCACAGATGGTCAGCAGCAGCATAGAGGACCTCAGTACAGAAGTAAAGTCACTGGAGCAGAACCTGAGCGAGCAGGCCATACCTCTTGACACCACAACACTGGACATGCAGGTCAGCGGCCTGACAAGCACCTACAGCAATCAGATGAGGGAGGATATCCCTGAAATGATCGCTGAGGAGGTGAGAGCTGACCCGGTGGTATCCCTCTGGATAACAGAGACCGAAGTTACCACCATCACCCAGAGCCACCTCAACAGCCTGTCAAACCGGGAGATCATCAACCAGTCCGCAGACGGAAACCTACCCGCCGGGATCTCTGAAAAACTGAGAGCAGAGATCATAAAGGACAATCCAACCCTGACCGGCGATGAGATGGATGCAGTCCTGAACCGCCTGGACACCGATGTCCGCGTGGGGATCGCCGAGGGGATCAGCGTTGTGATAATAGATAACAGCGCAATGATCGACGCATCCTTTGAAGCCGTCAACAGCGAACTCCAAAAACTGACAGACGACGCCACCACTCAGCTCAGCGAGGACGTCGCAAACAAGGTCAACAAGCGTCTGGAAAAGACCATGAAGCACGTCCCCATGGGATTGCCTGTGCTTCCCCCGCACTGGATGTTCACCGTCAACGTCTGGACCTACGATGTGATTGGCAAGTATGAGTATTTCAGGGTGACCGATAACGACAATGAGGTTATTTTGAACACTTATATCGGGCACGAGGGGCAGGTGTATGTGAGAAAGGAAGAAGAGATATACCACCCATTCAAAACTGATGAGAACGGTTATCCTCTAAAAATTGGCGATAATAAGAATATAGCATTTAACCAAGCCGGATATGCTGGTACAATCGTAGGCGTCAGCCAAAAAGGCGTAGGAGATAAAATTGGAGGACGAGTTGAAGAGTCAATTGGATACTCCGATCTTTCATTTGAATTTGGAGAATAAACATGAGATATAGCTTATTGGTAGTTTGTCTAATCCTAATCGTTAGTATGTTTTCAATATCCCCCACTGCTCTTGCATACAATTCATATGGGGAAATATACACATATGAAGCTTACTACAATGACGAAGTTTTAGAGTTCGATGCTGCAAAACCAACACTGAAAATAGATGAACCATTCAAAGTTAAAGTCGAATTTACTGTTTACCAAGAATACAAAGTTTCAGGAAAATTAACAGAAATTGTATCTGGGAACTTTGAAGTTGTAGATGGACCATCTGAAATGGACACATACTCTGTAGCGTATTTAAATCCAAATGAATCACATACTTTCGAATGGACTGTCAAACCAACAGAAGGGTGGGCAGGTGGTTCATTGCCATTGAATTTTCATTACTCAATTATAGAAAAATACAATCCAGAACCAGTAGTAAATGATGAGTTTACAATTGTCTATCCATACATCTCCACCGAATACTACGACACCCCCGAAACCACACCAGCAGAACCCCCGGAAACCGACACCAACCAGACCCCTGCATTCACCCTCCCGGCTGCCCTGCTGGCAATAGCACTTGTTGCCCTGCGCAAAAAGTGCTAACAATTCTTTATTTCACTTAATCAAGCACTTTAAATAATTTGCCAGTAGTAGAATCTTATATATAAGTGAAGGCCGGAATATAACTGAGGAGTCGAAATATGGAATGTCTGTTCTGCAACATAATAAAGGGAGATATCCCGTCCTACAAGGTCTACGAAGACGAAACAGCCTATGCTTTCCTTGACATAAACCCCTGTGCCAGAGGACACACCGTGGTTGTCCCGAAAACACACTACGAAAACTTCACCGACATGCCTGCAGAGGAAGCCGGCACACTTTTCGCCACTGTAAGGATGATCGCAAGACTGGTAGAAGATGCCGTATCCGCAGACGGCTCGAACATCGGCCTGAACAACAAGCCCGCCGCCGGTCAGCTTGTTCCCCATGTCCACGTCCACATTATCCCCAGATTCGAAGGAGATGGCGGCGGATCCATGCATTCCATTGTATCCGTTCCCGGTGCAGCGGATGATCTGGAGGAAATGGCGGAGCTTTTGGTGATGGAGTGAGGAGTTAATCCTCATTTTTTTCTTTTCTTTGAGATCATTTGATCATTAAGCCACATTTGCCCGGCCATCTATGCAAAGATGACACTTTCTGACGGCAGGTGGCCTGTCCAGGAAATTATTTTTCATATTCTAATTCCTGTTCTTCTATTGTCGATCCGAAGACATACCTCGGATCAGTGCTTAGCGTAGACGAAATAATCCCCTTTGGGATGAATGCCCGGATACGTATAATCGCAATAGATCTGTGCCCGGTAGCCTTTTGCCCTATATTCCTGTTCCAGTGCTTCAGCATCATGAGAGCTCATTCCGAGCACGTCGGAGACAAGATCATAGGACTCACCGTCATAGTTTCGGGTCTTTTCCTTTATGCACATGTGGTTTCACCTTTTCGTTTTTCATAATGTTTATCGGGATCTTTGCCTTAACTTTAAAGATACCCGATAAAGAAAATATCCATTCGTTCAATATACACCTTTTTACCCACAATATTAAGAGTGTTATACAAATCTTGTTGTAATCCATACTGACAATACATAATATCTAAATAGATAGTGTTAAATATTTCCACATTTTAACTATTTTCAGGTTACCAGCAGACTTCACTCCGGCTTCACCCACAAAAGCAAGGAGATACCAGGAAAGCTGCCCGGAACCACATTGTCAGAGAACCGAAACGAGATGAGGAAATGAGAGAAGAACCCGAACAACCAATGGAAACATGTAAGCAGAACAGTGACAGAAACCTGTGCGTGTACATACGTACCACAAAGAACTATCATAAGCTCGCAAAGGAGCAGGATTATTATACCGGACCGAAGTAATCGAACTGAACCGGTGGTATTGGGGAGATTAAGGGGATAGTAGCGGAGCTTTTGTATATGGGGTTTGGAAAAACGGAAATCAAGTCTAAATTCATTAACTACTTGGTGCTGTAATGTACTCATAAATAGAGTCTTCAACAGGGTGATTCATCCTATACCTTACTTTTACAACTGGAACAGCTTTATTGTTGTCATCTAACAAAGTAGCCTCTTCGAAACTTTCATCAATGGGAGTCACATCACCCATATAGTAGAAATCGTTACTTTCACCATTACTTTTTTTGATGAATAAAGGCAATCTTAGTCCGTCTCTGTAATTCCTAATGGTAGCAACATCATCACTCTTCAGTGTTCTGTTAGACTTAGACATCCATTCAAATTCAGAACTATCGACAAAGCCTTCTTCGTATTTCGTAGTACTCGAGATATCTTCTTCTTTGTGATAGTTTACGAATATTGGACAATTTGTCTTCTGATTATTAGTACGGTAACCTCCAACATTCTGTGCTAACGGATTCTGATCCCAATTCAGAATTCTAAAGACATCTTTCCGGGAATATTTCTGATACAATATGAAGCCATCAACATACTTATTTTTGTCAAATTTTCGATTATAAATTGTTTCGGAATAATCCAGCATGTCATTAAGAAAACGCGAGAAAGTGTCATTTTTTAGTGAATCCATAAATTCATCACTAAATGAGATAAGTCCATTTGTATAAGAAACAATATTTAAATCATATATTTCTCTGACACTAACTAGATTGCCATTGTGTTTTTTAGTTACAAATTCAAAATTGATATTTTTAATACACGATTCTATTGTTTCATCGGAAACTGAAAATCCATATTTATCAAAAATAATTGCTTTAAATTCTTCCTTTAGCAGAATATCTCCAGCAATCAATTTCTTAAGAATAATAACTTCCTCGACCCTCTTAGTATTTGCAATTTCATTGGAG
Organism: Methanococcoides sp. AM1; assembly: GCF_900774055.1. Lineage (NCBI taxonomy): Archaea > Methanobacteriati > Methanobacteriota > Methanomicrobia > Methanosarcinales > Methanosarcinaceae > Methanococcoides > Methanococcoides sp. AM1. The sequence continues at coordinate 329,044 of NZ_CAAGSW010000001.1, forward strand.
AACAATTCGAGAAGCTTGATTTCATTTTCAGATAGTTTGTTCTGTAAGGATTCTTCTTGACTCGATACAAAGTTAAAATAGGATTTTGAATAGTTTGCATACAATTGCGGATCTCGAGAACCATGTTCTACAAAGTCCATCATCATAGGATATCTGCCAATCTTGAATTTTAAGAGTTCGTAGCCTTTCACAAGATCTTTTTTGAGATGTAAATTCGCTTTATCTATTGCTGTGAAGATCCTATCATGTGTAATTTTATCAAAATTGATAGTTGAAGAACCCGGAATTAAACTGCTTCCACTTAACATCAATTTACGCAATGTGTCCTTGTTGTAGGTAGTATCACCATATAATGCAATTGGAACTAAGTAGTTATTACTATAATTACCTATGAAATCAATCACAGTAAGGAATTCTTTGTCGTTAGCTTTACGCAATCCTCTTCCTAATTGCTGTACAAAGATTATGGCTGATGCAGTGGGTCTCAACATAATAATTTGATTTACTTTTGGAATATCCACTCCCTCATTGAAGATATCAACAGTAAAGATATAATCCAATTTTTCAGAAGAATCATAGCTTTCCAATCTGTCTATCGCATCAATCCTCTCTTCTTCACGATTTTTACCAGACAATGAAACCGTTTTGTAACCCCTTGCATTAAATGCATCAGACAATCCCTGACTTTCAGCTACACTGCTACAAAAGATAAGCCCTCTCACACAGCCGTTATCACAGCCATAAAATTCAGCTTTTTCAATAATCCTATCTACACGTTCTTTTGCTGTCAATAAAGAAAACGCTGCATCTTCATCTAAAACTTGATCATCTACAGTAACGTCTTTTACACCAAAATAATGAAAAGTCGATAACATTTTTTCTTCTAAAGCCCTATGCAAACGTATTTCGTATGCAATATTGTGTTCAAACTGAGAAAAGATGTCAAAACCATCTGTCCTTTCAGGAGTAGCAGTCATACCCAACAGAAATTCTGGTTTAAAATGATTGAGGATTTTTTGATAGCTTTCTGCCCCTGCTCGATGAGTTTCATCTATAACTATGTAATCAAAATATTTTTGATGGAACTGGCTTAAATGTTCATCTCTGGAAATCGTTTGAATCGTAGAAAATATAAAATCAGCATCAATTTCTCTTTCGTTTCCTGAGTAAAGACCCATACTTCGGCTATTGCCAAAAATCTTTTTGAAGCTCTGCATAGCTTTTTCAGCAATATTTCTTCGATGTACTACAAATAAAAACTTTTTCGGATTATATGATTTCACATCAAATGCAGACAGATATGTTTTCCCTGTCCCTGTTGCAGAAATTAGTAGAGCTTTATCTTTATTATTTGACCTTAAAGATTTCAGGTTTCCCAATGCTTCCTTTTGCATTGCATTTGGAGTTATTGAATCATTGTGGTGAGATTCGATGCTGTTTCTTGAACTTGAAATGAACTTCTTTTTCAAATTATAATCTAATGCATAAGAATCAATGAATTCATCATCCACCAATACAGCATTTTCAAATTCATTTCTGAATTCGTTAATAGAATCAGCTATCAATTTTGAGTCACAAGTAGCTGAAATTTTTAGGTTCCATTCTCTATTTGAACATAATGCATTAGCTGTAAGATTACTGCTCCCAATAATCAGATTATATCGATTGCTTTTTTTGAATAGGTATCCTTTTGCATGGAAATCACAGTTTACTGCTATCTTTAAGTCAATATTATTGAACTTTGACAAAGATCTCAATGCTTCTGGTTGAGTAAAATATTGATATTGGGACACCAATATTTTTCCTTTAATTCCAGCATTTTGAAGTTCTTCAAATGAATTAATTAGACTAGTTACACCACTTTTTGTTGCAAAAGCTACTGAAAACCAAAATTCGTCACAATTTTTTAGTTCTCTAGATATAGTCTGTAGTACCTTTTTCCCATTATCAGTATCATTTACTAGTAACTCTGGGAGATACTCTTTTTTTGAAGCTAAGGACTGGTCAATAAAACCAGTTTTCAAGCTATCTAATAAAGACACAGGAAAGTTATCCATTTTAACATTCCTTCATTAATTTAGAGACAATTGGCAGATCTGCTTCAGCCCAATCCAAAATTGATAAATTTTCTGGATTTAACCATTTGAACGCAATGTGTTCTTTTAGATTCAATGTTGGGTTTAAGGCACTGCAAATGAAAGTGTGCATAGTAACACTAAAATCAGGATACTGATGATTTACAGTTAGAAACTCCCTCTCAATTTCAATATTTAGATCAAGTTCCTCTAATAATTCGCGTTCTAATGCTTGTTCTTTAGATTCATCAGGTTCTATTTTTCCACCTGGGAATTCATATTTTAAAGAAATGTAATCGTATTTTCCATGATTTCTTTGAACACATAGAACTTTATCATCATCCATGATTATTGCTGCAACTACTTCATAGTGCTTCATTTGTTTTGTACATCCCGGAAAATATGATAACTGAGATAATTTATAAACCTTTTTAAAAATGTCGGGATAGTTTTGCAGATAGACTCGTCCTCTCAGCTGTTGCAACCCTCATACCAAGTATATCTCTCGGACTCATGTTTGCTATCTATCGTATCAGAAAGGAAGTAAATCAAATGGATACTACTTTTAAACAAGAAGTATTAACCCAACCATCTTCCCTGAAATCGCTCACAATGACCATATGAATGCATTGATGCCACCATTTCTGTATTGATGTAGAAAAGTCTCGCCTTATGTTGTTTTACAATGCCTTTGTGCATAAATATCGAGGAATAATTATAAATAATACATTGTGTATTTTATACAAAAAAACTATAAAAATTTATATATAATGTTATGACGTGGTGGTAATCATACAAGACAAAAAAGTAAAAACGATAATCATTTCGTTAGTTGCAATTTCTTTGCTGCTAATATACAATTTAAGCTCTTTTTTTGGAAGGAGTATAAGTTCATCGAAGACTATTCCATTGCTCTTAATTACAGTGGGATTTGTAACGATCGGGATAATCTATCTGCTGGAAAACAAGAGGAATAAAGCGGAAGAATGACGATGGAAACAACCATATTGGCGAGGGTTGAGTCTTCCTGTCATCGCGCTGTGGTTTTCTTTGAAGATCCGGGATAAGATACTCCACAAGCATTTTGAAAACAAAAGGGAAAAGTAGGGTTGAAGTACTATTAAAAAAATAAAATGGGTATTCAGCAAATGATATACTGATATTTTAAAAGTCCGACTTTCGAGGATTTGTTGGTATACTAAATCCAAATGTACTTCCCTTTTCAACCTCACTTTCAACCCAAATCTCGCCACCATGCGTTTCTACGAAATTTTTAGCAATCGCAAGTCCGAGCCCTACACCCCCGTACTTTCGCGTAATTGAGCCATCAAGTTGTACAAAGGGTATGAAAAGTCTTTTTTGTTCTTCTGAAGAAATGCCAATACCCGTATCCATTACAGATATTTCCATAAACTGATTGGATTTTTTTGCTGTTACTGACACAGAGCCTTTTGTTGATGTGAACTTAATAGCATTTTCAGTAAGGTTGTATAAACTTTGCTTAATCTTTTCCTTATCTGCGTATATAGTTCCTAAATTTGTATCAACATCAAATGTCAGATTAATATCTTTTGATGTAGAGAAAGGCATTAGCGATGTTTCAACTTCCTTAACAACATCCGGTACACTGAATGGGTGGACCTCAAGGTTCATTTTCATAAGCTCAATATTGGAAATACTCAATACATTGTTGAAGATACCCAATAATTGCTTCCCGTTCTTCAAAACGATTTTTGCACATTTCGTTTGTTTTTCAGTTAAATTTTCATCAACCAACACATTCGAAAAACCTATGATTGAATTTAAAGGTGTTCTGAGTTCATGGCTTACATTCCTTAATAACTCAGTTTTTGCCTTGTTGGCAGCTTCAGCAGCAAATTTTCCATCTATCATTGCTTTTTCTGCCTTTTTGAATTCGGTGATGTCCACCGACGAACCCATTATCCCAAGGGGTTCACCATCTTTATTCAATACCATGTTTACTGAAAGGAGTAACGGAAATTCCGTACCATCTTTTTTTACACCTATCACTTCCCCTTCCCACCTTTTTTCAGAGAGCAACGTTCCCAGAATTTTTTCGGCTCGTCCATTCCTTTTCCAAAATTCTAAAATGGGTCTTCCCAAAATTTGAGTTTCATCATCATATCCCCACAACCTGAGAAACGCAGGATTAACATACGTCAAATTGGCATTGAGATCCGCAAAACCAATGGCATTGATGGAAGTTTCGACAGCATTTTCTTTTATTAAAAGTTTCTCTGACAACTGCTTTGTTTTATGCTTCACTGATTGATAGCCCAGGATTGAAAAAATAGGCAAATAAACACAAAGCGCTGTGACCATTATCAGGAGATATGATAAAGGCAAGTCCGTCGCAACATAAATAAGTGCAACTATAATTATGATTGAAAATACGACTATGCCATAACAGACAACCATAAATATTTTCCAAAGATCTCCTTCTCCCCAGAACTCCCGATTCATAATAAATAATTGGAATTAAAAATATATAAGACGTGTTATTGACTGCATGAGTAATCCTCAATTGATGAGATCTCCAGCCAAAAACAGCTTATGGATTATGCTTTGGGAATCTCGAGATTCAATTCACCATATTTCCAGATAACTGAGAAAAATACTTCATTCGTATAGAACAATTAAAAAAACCTATTGTAAAACAATGAGAAGATCTAAAATAATTTGATAGCCTCGTCCGAATTCGAACCGGGGTCCCAGACTCCAAAGTCTTGAAGGATTAAACGCTACCCTACGGAATCTCACATCCTGCATATTGTACAACAAAACCTATTTGCCGTGTAGAAATTAACTAATTTCTGGATAAGGACAGACCATCTCCATACGCCATCAAAGTGTCCGGCCAGGTCCTCCTTGAAAATGTCAGGATGCTTTTCCAGATGGTACTCGTATTCTCAACTGTTGCAACCCTCATGATGTGGAAGAAATTTTTGTCTTATGCTAAATTGCAGTGACAAATGTATGGCAAACGTCATGAATGGGTGTGGAAGAGAGTAAAAACCTGATATTTTTTATCAAAAATGAAAATAGTGTGGTCAACATTTGAACCAGATCACCAAATCGCTCTTAATGTTCCTCATCCGGTAAATACGCACAACCCTGGCGTCTAATTTTTGCAATACACTTTTCAGCAAGTTCTCGTCCAATATGTAAATTTGAAGCTTCCCGGTAAATATCTTCAAGTAAAACTTTATCGGAAGGAGAAGATGATCGGAGCTGGTCGATTATTTCACGTATGACCTCTATATCTCCACTTGACACTGTCACCTCTTTATTATCGGCAGACAGTTTCTTTTCTTTAATTTTTTCAATTGAGTTAGCTTCTAAAACAAAATCGCCGGTAGTGGATGTTGATCTGAAGTCTGCTTTTAGTACTCCGGTTGCAATGATCTTATCTTTAACATTTACAGTGTCCACCAGGTCTCCTTCCAGATGAACGATCAATGACCCTGGGTCATAAACATTATCGAATTCCCTGATCTCGATCTGCTGAGAATCATTTATGGTTGAAACTTCACCCTCAACAGATATTGTATTTGAAATGTCCTTGCTTCTAATATCCCTTATTTTCAAAATTCCACTCCCACTAATATGAATAACATACTCAACTATTATTTATGTTGTATCGATACCTCGAATCACGCAGAACCAGAAATTTGTGGAAATGCATGGTGGCGATATTTGGGTTGAAAGCGAACTTGGGAAAGGAAGTACCTTCGGATTTAATATACCTATAGATAGCAAACCTCAATAAAGTACTATTCAGGAATATTTAGTGAAATCATCATTGAGCTTGCCCACACGATTTTAAAAACCAGAGTTAAGAGATTTACAATTAACTACTATTCCTTTCAAAGAAAATTTATTATTTAGACAATACTTATGCAAATGAAAAAGTGCCATAGACAAACCTCACAGGCACCTGGTAGACACCTCTTTTCTCCGCCTCAGTGCTGATAATCCGATACATTTCATCCATGGACGAAGTTCCGGGATCCACATCTGTCATTACCTGTATGTACCCGCTCTTTTGAGCATGTCCGAGACACATGGAAGAATTTTCTATAGGCGGGAATTCACTGAAATTTACACCGAAAACTATCTCACCAACGTTGTTCCGGTAAGACCTCTGTTCTTCGGTAAGCGGGTATGGAAGCTCACCATAGGTCCCATATACCTCATAGGTCTCATTCAACGGCGCGAGAACGTATGCCGCATGATACAGGATAAGTCCGTCTTCACCATTGCTCAATCCCCTGAGAGATCCAAGTGACTCTTCGTCCCCGATATCCCCGAGAGCAAGGATCGAAGCCATCCTGAGATACTTATTTTCGGATTCGTTCATTGAAATATCCAGAAGCAGGTCCGTTGTGCTGTTATCACCGATCTTGCCAAGAGTGGTGATTGCATTTTTTCGCATTTCGATCGAATTGTTTTTGTTTTGCACGACCTGCACAAGTGATACGATTGTCTTTTCGTCACCCATGCCCACAAGCTCATCCATTGCACCGGAGCTGATACTCTCATTCTCGTGATCAAGATCTTCGATAAGAGGATTCACATTAGTGTCCTCTACGCATCCCGGCGACATGATCACTAAAGCAAAAAGGATGATTGCAACAGATCGGGTGAATTTCATGTTGATCCAAACCTCAAATATTAAGTCAATAACTGTCCACTGTCACATACGCAGAATTGACAGATTGTTGTTGAACGATGTGAAGATAATAACTATGGACAACTATTTAGAGATTTACTCAATTTTTTGATGTGAGAAAGAAAATAGGCTGAAGTACGGGAAGATAAAAAATAAAATAGCCGGATCTCAAATATTGTTCGTTCCCCTGCTGATAATACCTACATACTCTTCAAAAAGATATTTCTTGTATCTCTTCTTACCGGTGATCTCGGTCAATATACCGATCTCTTCGAATTTGATTACGAGATTGTTTGCGGTAACGGTTGTTATATTAAGTCTGTCTACAACGTCCTTATTGCTAATGATAGGGATTTCAAAGAGCATATCTATCAATCTGATGGCATGGATGCTTGAGATGGAGTGCTCATAAAGCCGTTTTGTCATTTCATCTTTTAGCTGTATGATCTCTCTTGCAGTATCGACGGCTTCCTGTGATGTTTCACTGACACCCTTGAGGAAGAATTTGAGCCAATCCTCCCATGCACCTTCTGTACGCACCTTCATAAGCAGGTCATAGTAGTCATTCCTGTGGTTCTTGAGATAAAAACTCAGATACAGAAGGGGTTTTGACAGAATTTCTTTCCAGACCAGGTAGAATGTGATGAGCAACCTTCCCATTCTACCGTTTCCATCAAGGAATGGGTGAATCGTTTCGAACTGTGCATGAATAAGCCCTATCTTCACAAGATCCGGGATATGGTCTTTTTCCAGAAGGAAACTTTCAAGTGCTTCCATAGCAGGTATCGTAATATCCGGCGTTGGTGGTACAAAAGTAGCCTGCCTTATTGATGCACCTGGAATGCCGATGTAGTTCTGGCAGTTTTTAAACTCTCCGGAATTCAGTCCGTCCCCTCTTGTACCTGCAAGTAATATCTTATGGATCTCCTTAATAAGTTCTAAGGACATTGGAGTCTCAGAAAGTCTCTTGATCCCATGGTCCAGGGCCGAGATATAATTCACAACTTCCTTTATCTCATTGACATCTTCTTTCGGCACAAGGTCGGCCTCAAACTCCAGAACTCCTTCAAGGGAAGCCTGCGTACCTTCGATCTGTGAACTGAGAAGAGCCTCCTTCTTTACATACATTGCAATGAAAAGATCAGGATTAGGTAGAACTGATGTGATCCCGTCAAGTCTTGCAAGGTTTCTGTCCGCTTTAGAAAGCAGTAAATGAAGCTGATCGTCATATTCCAAAGGTGGGACCGGAGGTAACTCTTTAGGTATGAACGATCTGTATCCTTCAGGTGTCAGTACAAATTTTCCAGCTCTTTCATTCATAGGATAACTAACCTTTACTTAGACCTGGTGTTCTAAGTTTAAATTAAGCATTCTTTAGTTAACGTGATATCTTTGATTCTAATTAAATGTTCCTTTACTTAGAATGATCAAACGAGTTCTAAGTAAAGCCGTTTTAGTATTTTGTTGAATTTATTAGTAATGTTTCCATTGCTCTAAAGATACCGATAAAGGCTTTCATGTTTTCATCCCACCTTTTTTGCCAAACCTGCCGCTCATCCGACAACCCGAATTGTGATGTAACTACTTTCATCTTATTTGGCATCTTTTGAGATATGAAGAAATGGATGTGATGCCTGCTAACCAAAATATGTCGTCGTGTGGATAATAGCATAATAGGAATCACTAAAGAGATACTCAAATCTTACGAAATATAGAGATCTGGTAAGGAATATCTAAAGAAATTATATAGTCCCGCCCGGATTTGAACCGGGGTCCCAGGCTCCAAAGGCCTGAAGGATTGACCGCTACCCTACGGGACTTCACATCCTGCATATTGCACAATAATACTTATTTGTTGTGGAAAATTTCAGATCATTTCTGGATAATGAGGGTCAGCACATCACCATCTTCCAGATAGTGGTCAAGACCTGCTCGCTGCCCTGGATGCTTGGCTGATGGACCCCATATCTGGGAATACCTGAACTTATCACGGAAATCGCGGTGCAGGCGGTCACAGATGTCAGCTACTGTCACGCCGTTGGTCACGATCATTGGCTCATCCATGTCTGCGGGGCCACCCTGTGGTTTCAGGTACACCCTGATGAAATCCAGGGTTTCGTATATCAGGTCCTTGACGGCTTCAAGGTTCTTCTCCTCGTTAGCAGAAATGAATGTAGCATCAGGGAACTTTGTCTTGCAGAACTCCAGAGCCTCCTCAGTAGCCATATCCACCTTGTTGATGACGATCACAGCAGGGATATAAACCCTATTGGCCATCACAGAATCAATAAGCTGGTCCATGTTGATGTTTTCCCTGAGAAGGAGGTGGGCATTGTGTATCTTGTACTCGCCCAGGATCGCCTTGATCAGGTCGTCGGACATCTCAAGCTCCATGGTCGTGCTGATGATAACACCACCCCTGTCCATCCTCTTGATAGTAACATCAGGAGATGACATGTTGATCCTGATACCTGCATCGTAGAGTTCCTGCATCAGCACCTTATGGTGCTCGGGCTGGAACACGTCCAGCAGGAAAAGCACAAGATTAGAGTTCCTCACCACGGCGATGACCTCCTTACCACGGCCACGACCACTGGCAGCGCCTCTTACAAGACCCGGCACATCCAATATCTGAATGGTCGCACCCTTATAATCCAGCACTCCCGGGATCACATCAAGGGTAGTGAACTCATACGCACCCACCTCAGAATTGGCACCGGTCAGCTTGTTCAGGAGGGTGGACTTACCCACAGAAGGGAATCCCACAAGTGCAACAGTAGCATCGCCTGACTTCCTAACAGAATAGCCCTCGCCGCCGGACTTGGCAGAAGCTCTCTTCTGCACATCTTCCCTCAGGCGTGCAAGCTTCGCCTTCAACTTACCGATGTGATGGGATGTTGCCTTATTATAGGGAGTCTTACGGATCTCGTCCTCGACTGCCTGGATATCTTCGTGTAAACTCATCTGCTCCCTACCACAACTTCAATATAAAAAAGATTTTCCTTAGAAGGCCCGGAAGTTACCTGTATACCCCTTCAAAAAGGATAACTTCTACCTCAGTTCCTTCCCTTGCCATCAGCTCACCTGCAGGTATCTCAATGAAACCATCCGCAGCTGCAAGAGTAGTGATCGAAGCCGAAGACTTATTGACAGAAAAGGCCCTGTTCCCCTCCAGCCGTACAGCATGAAGCTCATGCCTGGTCTCAGAAATGACATCCTCTCCGAGGACTGCCAGTACCCTCTGCTTCACCGGTTCCGAAGCGCCCAGGCATCTCCTGACAAGCGGCAACAGAAACTCATAGAAAACCGTAAGCGAAGCCGTCGGATGACCGGGCAAGGCCACTATCGGAGTCTCATTTATGATCCCAATGATCACAGGCTTTCCCGGCTTGAAGTTAAGGCCATGTGCCAGTAGCTCGCCCTTTTCCTCAATGATATTGTACATGAAATCATCAGGTCCGGCTGACGTACTGCCCGATGTCAGCACCAGGTCACACTCAGCAATTGCCCTATCCACCGCCTCCCTGACCGCTGCCCTGTCATCCCTCACAATGCCATAGGGGAAAGCATCCGCACCGCAAATCACAACACTTGCATAGAGCGAATAGGAATTGCAGTCGTAGATCATGCCCGGGTCAAGAGTTTCTCCCGGAACTGTCAGCTCATTCCCGGTGGAAATTATCCCCACTTTCAGGGACCTGACATCCACATTCCTCTGCCCGATGGATGCAAGCACACCGACCTCACGTGCTCCGATCCGAATGCCTTTGCGAAGCACACGCTCGCCCTTTGCAACATCCACACCTGCATGTATCAGGTTCTGGCCTGCATTGGCTGCCACTTTGATGAGAACATTGCCGTCCTGAAGTTCAGTATCCTCCACCATTACAACAGCATCGGCACCTTCAGGAATAGGACCGCCTGTTGCAACCTCCGCTGCCTCCATCTCATTCACACGATACCGGGGAAGCTGTCCTACCGGGGAGAATCCAACCAGCTTTAGAGATACTGGGCCTTCCTTTGCTGAAAGCAAGTCATCTGAACGCACAGCATACCCGTCTTTCAGGGATTTATCGAAATCCGGGACAGCTATAGCTGAAATAACGTCCTTTGCAAGAACACGGCCTGTTGCAGCCTCAATGGGCATTGGCCTCACATGGGTCCGGACATCAAGTCCTTCAAAAAGGCGCCTTGCATCCTCAATGGACAGCAGGTCCCTCAGTATTTTTCGTGGCATTGTTGGTTCAAAATAGTTAGATCAGGAAAGAAAAAAGAATGATCCCAGGAGATCATTCGAAGATAGGAGTGCCTGTGCTGCCGGTAACTTCTTCAAAAGCAGCGACTGCTGCCTTGGTGATAGGACCGACTGAACCGTCGCCGATAGGACGTCCGTCAAGCTTTGTGATAGGTGCAGCCTCTGCTGCGGTACCTGTGACGAAGATCTCATCTGCGGTGTACATATCGAACAAGCCGAGGTTTCCGACAATGACCTCATACCCGCGCTCCTCAAGAAGCTCAATTGCAGTAGCCCTTGTGATACCCTTAAGGTTGTTGATAGTTGGAGGAGTGTAGACCTTGCCGTTCTTGATAACGAAAATGTTGTCTCCGGAACCTTCAGAAACGAAACCATTCTGGTCAAGGAAGATAGCCTCATCGCCACCCTTCGCGTTTGCCTCGATCTTTGCAAGGATGTTGTTCAGGTAGTTTAGTGACTTGATATTAGGGGACAGTGCATCCGGTGCATTACGTCTGATCCCGACTGTTATTGCTTTGAGACCGACCTCATAGAGATCGCCATACATTGCACCCCATTCCTGTGAAACGATGTAGATGCTTGGCTTTGGGCACTTGCGTGGGTCAAGACCAAGGTCACCAATACCACGTGTAACGATAGGGCGGATGTATGCATCTGTGAGGTTGTTCTTCCTCAGGGTCTCAAGGATAGCCTCGCTCATCTCTTCCTTTGAGATCGGGACCTCAAGAGCAATAGCCTTTGCAGAATCATATAGCCTGTCAACATGCTCCTGAAGCTTGAAGACACGACCATTGTATGCCCTGATTCCCTCAAAGACACCATCACCATACAGGAAACCGTGGTCGTAGATAGAAACCGTTGCATTTTCCTTTGTGACAAACTCACCGTTGTAATAGATCAGTAATTCGCTCATATGAATCCTCTTTAATAATACCAATTAAAGGTACGTTTTGTAAATATTGTATTCCTGATGATATCTATGTTATATATGAATATTTGTACCAGCCGAAATACTGAGGAGAGTAAAAGTGCTACTTAAACAGTAAATTACAAAAAATGAGAATGATTGTAAGGCCAGGGTCAGGAATGTTCCTGCTCAGTTGAACTTTTCATAGCCTGCTGTTCAGAATATTTCCTGAAGATCGATTCATACTCATACCATCCCATTACAAATATGACAATTGCAGCAGGAACCAGAACGAGCATATTCAGGGAAATATCAGAGAACAACGTCATCACTACAAAAATGAAGAACATAAAACCGGTCTGGAATAAGGAACAGCCGAAAGCCGCCTTTCTTGGACCCTCTTTCATTGCATAAACACCCCAGAACCTTAAATTAAGAATATCCCTTAATGCAGGAGAGGAAATGTCCTCTATACCCTCCATTCCCTTCATGAATTGCCTCATCCTCATGTCTGAGATCGTTTTAGAATAGAAAAGGGACAGAAGCAAAATAATGACAAATCCAAAACTGCCGATCAGGGGCTGCCCAAGCAGGATAAGAAGGGTTGAGATAAACATGAGGAAACCAAAGATCGCCGGGAGGTAGCTGGTCTTTTCTCTGACTGCTTTTTTCAGATTGTAAAGTGTCATTAGTGCGAAGAAGAGAATGCCTAAGATGAGGATTGTTGACATTATTGGTGGAACCTTTGTTATATTAGATACTGACCATATGACGAAGACATTATATAAAAATAACATTGTCACATCAATTTGTTTTTACATATGCCCATATAATGAGAATGAAAATTTACTTTTAACTCCCCAATTGACCCAACAAAACTCTCCTGTACAAAAGGCTTTTATGTATAAACACCCATGTCGTATCTCATCCGCCCAAAATCATTTTGGGCCCGTGGCTTAGCCAGGATATAGCACCGGGCTTCTAACCCGGGGGTCGTGGGTTCAACTCCCACCGGGTCCGTTAGAATCGACAGATAGTCCTCATACGACTATCTTCTTTTTGCTTTTTTGAAATTGACATTTTGATATAGATCCATCTTACAATTCAACACTTGGAATTTGACCATTGCATTTCGGTGCACGAACAATTCGTCCCCAATACATTATTATATTACTTTTTCATCTTCAAAGTTCGAACCTCAATATCGCTTTAACTTAAAGCTCCATCCGGTTACAATTAAGATCACTGGTTTTGAGAAGTATTCATTAATACAGGACTTTCCGAGATGGCTTTGAAGGATACACTGAAAAAAGAAAGGAGTGAAAGATGATAATTTTAAATATATGCAGAAATAGTTATAGAAATACATAAAAAAATTGGGTTTGAAAGAAATGGGGAAATTTTTAAACATCGGGATGTTCTCCTGGGAGAGTTTACACTCGATAAAAGTAGGTGGCATAGCTCCGCATGTTTCCGAACTTGCGGAAGCTCTTGCTGAGAAGGGAAATTCGGTCCACATATTTACCAGAAATTCAGGACTTGAAACAGATGAGAAAGTTAATGGAGTTCACTACCATCGGGTAGACCATTCTCTTGACGGAGGCATTGTCCAGCAAATGGATAACATGTGTGATTCAATGTACTCGAAATTCCTTGAGGTTACCGGGGAATATGGCAAGTTCGATATATTGCATGTCCATGACTGGCATCCTTTTAATGTTGTCTCAAGGATAAAACATGAATTTGGAATACCCTTCATGGTCACATATCACAGTACCGAATGGGGACGAAACGGTAACGTACATGGGGACTGGTGGGAAGCCAGGGAAATATCCCACAGGGAATGGAAAGCCGGCTATGAATCTATAAAGGTCATATCCACCTCACAACAACTTACAGATGAGATCAAGTTCCTGTACCAGATACCAAATGAGAAGATATCCATCGTTCCAAACGGCATATTCCATGGAAAAATTAAGAAGGACGTTAACCCCGGTGAAGTGAAAAAAAGATTAGGGATACATCCTCTTGCACCGGTTGTTCTTTTCATAGGACGCATGAGCTACCAGAAAGGACCGGATCTGCTTGTTGAAGCAGTCCCTAAAGTATTGGATCATCGCTGGGATACTCAGTTTGTCTTCATTGGAGAAGGTGAAATGCGCCCTCACTGTGAGTCTCTTGCAAGTTCCGGAAAATGTTCTGATTATTGCCATTTCCTGGGTTATGCGGATGATGAAACTGCCAGGGACTGGATAAATGCCTGTGATATTCTCTGTATCCCAAGCAGGAACGAACCTTTCGGGATAGTTGTACTTGAAGGATGGGATGCTGAAAGGACCATCGTTGCAACAGATGCTGTACAGATAATAGATAATTTCGTTGATGGAATCCTTGTATACAAAAATCCGGAGTCTATTGCATGGGGTTTGAATTACGTGCTTGATGATCTCTCCAATGGCAGCATGAGAAAGGCTGGTAAAGAACTTATCGGCACCAAATTCAACTGGCATAGGATCGCAGAAAAGACGATCGAAGCGTACGACCTGGATGAACAAGAGGAGTGGGTACCTGCGAAGACGCTTGGAAAAGCAAAAACATTCTGGTGGAAAATTGATAGTGACCTCAACCTTTCCATAACCAGGGAATTTAGTTCGCCAAATGGTAACCTCAAAGTTGATAAGCTCATAATGAAGGACGAATTGAGCAAACTGGATGATTATATGGCAGATGAGAAGTGGAAATGCCTGTCAAACAATGTGGCAAAATTAAGTGACGGGAGTGAAAAAGAAGGAATTGGGAAGTTCCTTTATCATGATCTTAACTGGACACAGACAGAATGCCAGCTATCAAGTCACATAGGATCAATATTCTATCAGGCCGGTGTTTGGGAATACAATGGTAAAAAGAGAGGGATTCAATTTAGAAAAGTAACAGACGATTGGCACAAATTGATGAAAACCTACTATGGAGAATGCATTAAAGAACTTGATGAAACAGAGCAATATAATAGCGTTGATCTTAACTGATCAACGCTTAAAGTTTCGACCCTCTCGTTTTACGTATTAATTGTACGCATTATCCTTTTCATATCTTCAACCATTCTTTTTCATCAATATTCTTCACGGACTCGGAGCTTTCAGGGTTAGATGAGGAAATTGCTTATTGAGAAGTAGTTTTGAGCTTGGATTTGTTTTAGTGTCGCCTTTTGATGAAAATGAAAAACATCAGGTTGAGCTGATTTTTGCATTCATTTTTTCCAGAGTATCGACCTCAGGTGAATAATGCTTATTATCTCCCATCCTGACCCTTCTTGAGATCTCAATCTCCATCTGCCTCATGAAATCATCCACAGTATTGCCCATGAGAATAACAGGCAGACCTCTTTTTTCCATCTCATCGAGAACCATGGAAGCATTATCACCTGAACGGAACTGCCGCGTTGGTGCCTTGAGATTCATTGCAAACGGATCGATCGTGCGGCCACCAATGAAAACCTCATCTATGTAGCCTTTCTCAAAAAGGTGGTTCAGGTAGTTCACAAAAGAAAAGGACCTGCCCCTGCGCTCATCTCTCAGGTATACAAACGGAAGTATCTTGTTCTTTCCGACAAGCTGCTGGCGTATCATCTCAGTGCTTTCCACATCGTTGACCTCAGCTGCATTGAAGATCGTACAACCCTCAAGTTCCATCCAGCGAGGCTGCATTGACCTTATATAAGAATCCAGCTCCTCAAACGGGATCGGAACACTGCCAACCTCCTCGAGAACGTAGTTTAAAGAATGTACAGTTTCAGAACCCAGAAGACCCCTGTGCTCATCAGGAACCACCACATTCCGGACAGTAGCCCCGCGCTTCTCGATCTCTTTTTTCATGTAATCCTGCAAAACCTCATTCTGCTCACAATTGATAACAACAGTACCTTTCGGGATCGAACGGGCAAAGGCTCGTGCAATTTCACTCTTATCGCTGCCAAGTGTGGAAAGGTGGTCCTGCCTTACATTGGTGACCACCACAATATGTGGTTTTACAAATACCTCATTGACCATCCTTGTGGTATATTCAGTAATGGCCTGGTTTTCAAAGATAGCAACGTCCTTCCTTTCATCCGGGGAATAGGACTCGATCATAGGCACGAACTCCTGATACCCATGGATGTTCTCATAAAGCGTTACATTGGGACCCATTCTTTCGATAGGTATCGAAAATCCATTGATGATAAGATGAGGACGGTTTCCTGTAACTTTTGCCAGGGTATTGTAACCGCGCCTTGTAAATATCTCAGAGAGACGGTGAACAGTGGAAGACTTACCGCGAATTCCCACCACATCAATGCGCATATCGGTCATTTCCAGAAGGTCACGGTGCTTGACACCTCTTTTTAAGAAGCAGTTAAAGCAACCAAAAGGACCATGATCCCCAACCTTGAGAGTCAGCAGGTCATCACTTTCATCCATTACGAAAACCTTGAGCGCACCGATCATATCCAAAAGTAGTTCTTTACGCATCTCTTTAGCTTCTTCATGAACCTCGAAGTGCTTTGCACTGCATGCAATGGTATTGCCACTACAGAATGTCAGGTGCCAGTCCTTAGCATCAGCATTGGTAATTTCCATTGAAGGGACCTCGTCAAGGCTGATATCCTGATATGCATCTATTCCCGCAAGTTTTGCAGCCATTGCACGGACACGGTCTACTTCCCTCCAGGCTTCGGATGAGCTTGAGAACATCTTTCCGCTGTAAGCAAGGATCTCCTCCTTATTCCGCAATCTCCACGTCCATCCACCGGACTTATTGTATATCTCATAAGTTGCCCGTTTCATTCATCTTCCTCCGAGAACAGTGAAGCATTCCATACATGCTCATCCAGCGGTTTGGGAACCCAGTTGTATTTTACAAACGCTATTGAGATAGCCGCTCCCAGAGCAACCACAAGTAACTGGGCAGCACCAAATTCATGGAACAGAACCTGTGGTTGTCCTTCTCCAAGAGCCCTTGCAAGAACTATAAGCGGTGCCAGCAAAGATAGCTGCAAAGGCACGAACAATTTTCTCTCTGCAGGAGGAGTTACATGAAGGTTATATGCATTCAAGCCCGCGATCAAACCAAGGAAGAATATCGACAGGCCACGCGATATCGGGAAAATGAGTGCTAATGGAATTGTTAACAGCAGAGAAATACAGGTCCCAAGCCCGATAAGGTTCCTTCCATAGAGCAATGTTGCTTTTTGTATCAGACTGATACCAATAAAAGAAGCAAAAAGATTGACAAAATAAAGTACAAAGAACCACTGGTTCTCAAGTGAGAATATCGCAAGTATAGCCATTGAGACAACACCCACACGTATCCCGGCAGTCTTCCTGACAAACTCCGAAAGTACCAGGGAGAACATGAAAAGGATAAATGCAGAAAATCGATCGATGATCGCAGGTGCAGGGTAAGTATCAACAGCTGCATTCTTTAAGACTGCCAGATCAGATGTCGGGCTAAAAAGAATTGCCGGGGTAAGACCACCTATTGCTTCGCTGACAGCGGGGTCCACAAGTAACCAGGCTGCTGCCAGAAGTCCAATGAATATGCATACAGATGCTGATATATCATGTAACCTGTACTCCGGCTTGATCCTGGAATAATTGTAAGCTGCAAGTCCCGGAAGGATGCTGCCAAAGAACACGACATCGGTAAGGTCATAGCCTACCCCTTTCATAAAAAAGAGAGCTATAACAGGCAATACAGAACCAAGCAACAGTGTTGCAACAAGCTCATCCCTTCCATAGATCATGGTCTTCTTCTGCAGGTAACGAAGCCCCAGATAAGCAATTATGGCACCTGCGAGAAACAACGGAAGCATAAGGAAATTCTTGCACGTATAGACCGCAAGGACCGGTACGACTATGACTCCTCCAAGACGGTAACCGAACAACTGGGTCAGGAGTATGACCGAAATAATCCCAATTAATGCAAGTAACACCGCGAGAAGCATAATCAATAGATGATTTGGGATTATATAATAAGTCTGGTATGTGAAATTGCATAAAGAAATTCAGTCAAATATCTGCTCTTTTGTGGATTGGTTTTTTAATGAAAACACAAGTCCTGAGCTTTCATCCACCACCCTCTCAGCTCTGACAAAACTCCCTTTGATACCAACATTCTCCCCTTCATACCATGTCCCAAACACCCGGACATTGCCATCTTTTGAAACCGGGCAGATCCCCGAATAGACAACAATAACAGAACCTTTATCGCTGCGGACAGTGAAAACACTTTCATATCTGCCGAATATTTTCCCCAATACGATACCTATCGGAATTCCAACAAAGGAATTTGCCTTCTCATATATCCTTGAATCACCAAGTACCAGACCCTCAAATTCCTCCTGGGCAGAAGTTATTTTTGATGCTTTTATACCTCCAATATCCTTTACCGGGATCAAAAATATAACTAAAACAAGTAAAGCTATCAAAACCCCTGAGAACAATTGTCCTATGTAATAGCTATAAGCCAGTATTGCCACTATCAATGCGATCCCAATGATGATCTTATTATCTGAAATACTACCCATTTAATCACCTGAACTCATTATTTGTACACGCCCTCGCCGGTAACTACCTGACCTTTTACAGTTACCCAGCCATCCTGTTCTCCAGTAAGTTCTGCAAAAATACGGTCATTGTAACCATTGTAGCTCCAGCCATACACCCACCACTGGTTCAGGCCTTCCATTCTCACTGAGATCCGTACATTGTTGTCAGAACTTGTTTCATAATCCGCATAGATACGGCTCTCATATTCGTAGAACTGAGTTTCTTCTCCCCGGGATACAGGATGTGCAGGATCGTACACCGTCATCTCCAGACCATACTTTGGGCCTAACATCGATTCGTTCCCAAAAGGACATATAGTATTTATTTCCGGCTCCACCTCTAGGTTCATCCCAAAGCCAAATAGATCCAGAACCGGAGTTTCATCCGAGTATTTATCAGAGGTCATCCACTCATCTTCAACACTAGGATCATTTACAGGAGCATCTTCAGGAACCGCAACAGGATACGAATGATAGGTCGGGACGATCTCATCTGCACTAATACCAAGCATAGGACCGTACTCCGTATCGACAAGACTAAAATTCCACCCTTTCGGCATATTATGAAGGTTCTCAGAAATTAGACTTTCAGCAACTACTGACCTGTTTTCAAAGACAGGAACCGGCAGGTAAAATGTAACATTTTCCAGTGTAGAAGTGGTCGAAATAATTACATTATACTCATAGTCGCTTCTGTAACTGTCCTCATAGGACTTTTCACCGCTGTAAATTCCTATAGCAGCAATTACAACCAGCACTAAAACAAAAAATAAAATAACTCCTGCTGCCAATTTCCCAAACCAGTTCATAAGCAATCACCAAAAATATGCCATCCCGTTCAATAATCAAATGCTAACGAAGGGTTTGTGAGGATAAGTAGTTCTACTTCCCCCACAGGTAACAGATATCCATATACCTCATCCAGCTTTGGGTTTGAAGGGTCAACACCGTATGTCTCATTATATCGTTGCCTTGCATCCGCTTCGATCGCAAGCATTTCCTCTTGAGTTATGACCATATCATAGTCCTCCCCTTCCACCATACCTTCAGGAGGCACTCCTGTTTCAGTTACGATTAACCTCACATCACTCTTCAGCACAGTACCCTCCAGATAATGAGGAAGTTGCCCCTTTGCAAATTTTATATCGTTCTCAGAAATGTTGTATTTATGATAAAGCTCCTGCAATTCATCATCATTATAACTTATATCCGCTGACGTATTGCCATCTTCACCGTGATCTAAACCCACAGCCAGAATAACAATCGAGCACAATGAGATAAACAGAAGAAGTGCTGCCAATACTTTTCTCATATAATATACACCCTTAAAAATCCATAAATCTGCATCGGGCAGCCGACCAAAAAGACCGGTTGCCCTAATGTCAACATCAGTTCATCGATCCTGCGATTTCCAACAACTCATCCTTATCCAGGGAACCAGTTATCGTCAGATCGATGCCATCCACATCCCATCGAAGCATTTTATTTCCATAAACTTCGACAAAGTCCCCGGGAGAGCCATTGACATCAACACTCTCGGAACCAGAGAACTCCGTTGGTCCGGGAAAACCGGATTCATAGAAAATTTCAGTTATATGAAGATTTGAGTCGTCATTTTTGTACATCAGGGTTACTCTTTGCAGAACCTGACTCCCGGAAGTGAACTCACTGTTATCGAACAATGATGCATGGTCGAACTCGTAACCCTCTGGCACATAGGACGGGAGGAGGATCTCAAAATCTGCTTTTTCCTGTGCTTCCTCTAATGTAATATCCTCAGGAAGTGCAAACTCATTCATGTCAATGGTAGTAACTTCTGCACCTTCAGGGATATCGAACTCGAATACTTCATCTGAAATACCGGTATTCACCTGCAAATTGCGGACCTCTGCTGAAATAATTACATTTCCATCAGGATCATATATATCATACTTCAACGGCATCCAGGTCTCTTCGTCAACCCAGACCTTGATATTGCCGGTAAATATAGAACCGGATGATTCTTCCTCTTTTGGCCCCAGGGTCATTATGAAAGTATTTCTACCGTCGATCTTTTCCATTCCGGAAAAAGAAACATCACTTTCATTAAGGAAATTCGCAATAAGACCAGCATAATTTAGTTCCTGACCCAGATCAACATCCGGCATTTCCATGACTACGACCGAGTTCTGCCGGGGATCATATGTCCACATGGTCTCACCATTGGAAACAACAATTGTACCTGCCTGTTCTGCAGGCTGTTTAGTGAATGACCTCATCTTCTCTTTTTTCTGAACCATATCCTGCTCCATAACGGATTCCTGGCCCATGAGTGACATTGTCATATACAACGTGAATGAAGAGTCCTCAATAAGGTCATTTTTCTGTTGCATTTGTTCTGCGATCTCTTCTGCTGAGACCTGATCATCCACACACCCTGCTGATAAAAATGCAGAGAATACCATAAGGAAAATAAACAAGATCTTGGTTCTTTTCATATTGATCATCACTTCAATTCACGACATATTTTATGCCGGAAGGTTTATGTTTGAATTTTACAATGTAAGTAAACATAATAAAAGTTTTGCTTCTGAGTGAAAATTAATTGGAGAAAGTATTTTAATTTAAGAATAAGAATATCCGGAAGAAGTTGATCATGCAACGAAAAGTAGGAAAAACATTAGGGATCACAAGCGGCCTGTTAGTGATCATCACAGGTGTATATATGTTTGCAGTTACAGTCGGCGGTCTAAGAATAGGTGGAAGCGGCATAATATATGGGGTGCCTTCTGTATTTGGAATTTACGACCCCGAAATTATCATGTCAGGATTCTGCCTTTTGATAATGATCTTTGGAGCGATGGGGATTGCAGGAGGAATATATGCTGAAAAGGATCATCGGCTTGCAGGCATATTAATGATCATACCAGGCATCTTCGGATTTGCATTACTAAGTGTGATGTGGACACCGATTGGGGCCATGCTTATTCTGGGAGGGGGACTGACCCTAAGGTCGGGCAAATGAAGACTTCCGGGATAAAATCAATATTTTCCCGTCAATTTGGCGATAGCCCTGTGTACACCATGAATGCTCAGATCACTGCCTAAGTACATCATTGGACACCTGCCCGTAAAACAGGTGTGTTCAGCACATAATTCCCGTACGGCAGGCGTATCGGTTCTCCAGTGGATCCAGGTATTGACAACACCCTTTTCAAAGAGTTCCTTCATTGCATCTGCGGGTTCCATTGTTGTCAGCCCTATCACTGCATTCTCAACACCATCCGGGACTTCTCCTACGGACTTGATAGCATCCAGCCCCGGCCTGTCGGAAAGATCTACATAATGGACAGTTTTACCACGCTTTTTCATCTCATTGGCCGCCCACTTGATCGCAGGTTTTGTTTTGTCATCTACCACGACATACTCATCTGCATTCCAGAACTCTGAATAATCCATTCCCATATGTAGCACTCCCCGCATAATAAAAAATAATTGATTTATAATAAAATGTAATTAATTGCTTAAATCAATCTTATACCTCGTCCTTTAAAATACCTTCTATTTGCTTTTTTGTCAGGTTCACACCCCTTAAATTGCCTAATATTACACAGATCTATCCGAAAAATGCAAAATATCTTGTCCTGAATAATAATCTCCAGTGGAAATGAGGGGGTTTATGCGGACGTACATCCGCTTTCTCATTAATGGACAATGCTTTCCTAACCCGGTATGTTTATTAATAACATATAGAATCCTTACAGATAACAATGGAAACCAAAATATAGCACATACAAACAACTACGTACCTGTTAAAACAAAAAAGAGGAGATAAATTGGATCAGATAAAAGAGTTCTTCAAAAGAGACAAATTTGCAGAATACATCAACGCCGAGCTTCTGGAAGTCTCAGAAGGATACGCAAAAGCAAAAATGGACATTCAGGAACACCACCTCAATGGGGTAGGCATTGTACAGGGAGGAGCAACATTCACCCTTGCAGACTTCACTTTTGCAGCTGCTGCCAATTCCCACGGAACAGTTGCAGTTGCCATAAATGCAACAATTTCCTTTGTAACAGCTGCAACCTCAGGAACCCTTATAGCCGAAGCACAGGAGACCTCAAGGAACCCGAAGATAGCAACCTATACAATCGAAGTTACCGATGACAACAGAAATACCATTGCCATCTTCCAGGGAATGGTATACAGGAAAAAACAGACATTAGAATCATTTATTGGTCAGGCGTAAGGATTCGACCTCGTCTTTTTCCAGATGTTCGAGCCCAAGCAGGAATTCCTTCAGCACCCGGTGATCGTCCACTATTTTGTCAGCATTGATAATGCTTTCTTTACTGACATAAGTAGGCACACCCACACAGAACATACCGGCCCTGTTCGCAGCCTCCACGCCCATTGGTGCATTCTCCACCACAAGGCAATCACTCCGGTCAATATTCAACATCTCAGCAACTTTAAGGAAAGGGTCGGGTGCAGGTTTTCCATTTTCTACATCCTCGCCACTGAGAACAATGTCGAAAATACCATCGAACAATCTGCCAATAACATCATGCACGATATTCCTGTCAGCACCTGAGACCACTGAAAGGATGAAACGCTCCCTCAATATCGGAAGGCACTCATCGATTTCCCTGAAAGACTTCAACACAAGTATCCTTGCAAACTCTGCCCTGTATCTTTTTATCAGGCCATCGACATCAAAATCAAGAGGATCGATCCCTTCCTTCTCAAGCAGGAAACTGACGATCTCTACGGTCTTCGACCCTTCTTTGTCGTAGATGTCCTGTTTATCCATATTGATGCCCAATTCATCAAAGATATGCTGCATAGCCTCGGTATGGTAGGACATAGAGTCCACCAGCACACCATCCATATCGAATATCAGAACTTTTAGCACAACTTACACCTGGAATAGATAAAACTCTAAAAATAATCAGGATCCATGTTTAAATTAACATAATTTACTGATGTGAACAATAATAAAAAGCATACACTGTAAATGCAGATATATCTGAAACATATACAGACACGATCTGCCCTACAATTATTTTAACCTGATCTCGTTCTCATGCTTGTGAAGAGCCATCTCGATATTGGACTTTAGGTCCTGTTCCTTGAACGGCTTTGAGATGTAACCATAAGGTTCGGCGAGTTTCGCCCTTTCGAGGGTCTTATCATCAGTATATGCTGTAAGGAAGATCACCGGGATATCAAATTTTTCCCTAATCTTTTCAGCTGCCTCAATGCCGTCCATTTCACCTCTGAGCATGACATCCATTAACACAAGATCAGGATAGAATAAATCCGCTTTTACAATAGCATCCTCACCTGAAGAAGCCGTGCCGACTACGGAATACCCCATCATTTCAAGCTTGTTCTTTATGCTTAAAGCAACGATATTCTCATCCTCGACGACTAAAATATTTGCCTGTTTCATCTTGTGACCTTCATATCCTTCCTTTTTCATCAAACATTATAGTAAAAGCTGTCCCAGCAGTGCAATCCATAGTAATGGACCCTCCGATCTGATCGACCAGCGTGTTCAACAGCTGTAAACCCAATGAAGTACATTTCTTATAATCAATACCTTCAGGGAATCCTATACCATTATCAGTCACGATTAGTATAAATTTATTTTCATTCCCATGATGTAGATCAATGTATATCTTACCAGACCTTTCCTTAAAAGCATGCTTCAAAGAATTGGTTATCAACTCGTTTATGATGATACCAAGAGGGATCGCCGTATCCATACTCAAAAAGATATCCTCTACATTAAGCTCCAGTTCAATATCCTTATCAACAGAATACGAGCTAATAAGTTCAGCTGAGAGCTTCTGTATATAATCAGCAAAATTGATACGTTCCATATCCTTTGACTGGTATAGCTCCTCGTGTATCAGTGACATCGACATAACACGGGTCTGGCTATCCATAAAAGCCTGGACTACAGCTGCATCATCAAACTCCATACAACAAAGGTCGAGCAAACTGCAGATTATCTGGAGGTTGTTCTTTATACGATGATGGATCTCCTTTTTACGCATCATCTCGACCTCCATCAAAGCCTTTTCTGCATCCTTGCGCTCAGTAATATCATGTATAGTGATGATGATGCGTTCCTTTCCGCCAATTATCGCGGATCTTGCCATGACATCGGTCCAGAATAGATCACCGCTTTTTTTCCGGGCCTGCCATTCAGCATTCGCAAAACCATATTCAGATGCATGATCGATCAACCATGTGGTCTGTTCCAATGAATAAAGCGCCTTACCCTGTTTTATATCCTCAGCGGTCCTGCCCATCACTTCTTCCCTTGAATAACCAGACATCTCACACCCCCTGTCATTGATGTCGAGCATCCTGTAGTTCTCCCTTTCATGGATAGTGATCCCATCAAGAGAACCATTAAAAACAACACGATATTTTTCCTCAGAGCTTTTAAGCGCTGCCTCTGTATTTCTGAACTCGGTCACATCTTCACCGGAGCATAACAGACCTTTGATCCCGCCTTCATCATCCCCCAGAACCACAGTATGCCATGCAATGATCCATTCATCCCCCGTTCCGGTTACAATACTGCTCTCTGAATATTCCATAACGTTCGTATCGCCATCCATTAGTTTCGGGAAGGCTTTTCGGCCCTGTTCACTGAACTCTTCTGAAAAACCCAGATCATACCATTTTCTCCCAATAATATCGAACTCCGGGCGACCGAACATTTTGCAACCTTTCTGGTTGATACTTATCACATTTTGATCACGATCGACTGCAAAAATGATTACACCAACTATATCAAGATAATTCTGGAGCTTGTCCTTTTCCTTTTTGAGCAGGTATTCAGCATGTTCCCGATCGGATATATCCCTGCATATACAAAAATAGGCATCTTTTCCATCCCATTTACCGGGACTTACTTTCACTTCAACAGGAATGGAGAAACCGTTTTTTGTGAGCATGGGGATCGAAAAGGAAGCATGGGGATCGAAAAGGACCACCTTAATGGCTTTCATGACCTCACTACGATCTTTTTCAGAATGTAACTCTGGTGGACTTAATCTGCGAAACTCTTCTAGAGTATAACCCAATCTATCAAGGGTCTTTTTGTTGGCATCGAGGATGTTACCCGCCAGATCTACCACAAAAAAAAGATCTTCAATGCTTTCAAACAGAGTCTGCAGGTCTTTTTGCCTTTTTTCCAGTTTCATTTCGGACCGGATCCTTGCAATGAACCCGCCGATTTGTACAGCAATGGCTTCCAGGGAATCCTGGATTTCAGAAGGTAATGCATAATGGCTATGTGAAGCAACGTTTAGACTGCCTATCACTTTACCACCGTACGATATAGGAATAATGCCACACCCACGAAAACCATTTGTAAAAGAATCGTCAGGGACGTTATCCATAAAATCAGAACACATCCCATAAAAGACCAAACCTCTTTCGAGGATCTCATGTTGATGTGAATCAGCACCATAATGGGAATTTCTGCGGATGAACTCCTCTGAAAGGTTCTTCTGCATTACAAGATATATCTCACCGGTATCCTCATCGACGAAATATATGCCACCGCAATCAATGATCCCAATATTAAGGGTGGTTTCCAGCAACCTTTCAAGACTGGTGAGAAGATTACTGCTGGAACACAAGGCAATGCCTATATCTCGCTGGATACGCAACAACTCATCAGACACGGGAACATTTATGTAAGTCTCTTTCTCCGGCATGATCCCAAACCCTTTCATACTAATCCCCACAGTAAAAACACAGGTACTGAATATTAAGTTACCGAAGTGCATATAAATGGATCTATTTTCCCAGAGGGAAATTAATTATTAATAGAAAACCATTATAATTCTCCGTGATACTATGCCAGAAAACGTTGAAGCAAATCCTATAACTTCATGGAATCCGGAAAGCAAGCATCCGAATATCTCTGAGACCGCATACATACATCCCCAGGCAACAGTCATCGGGGCAGTTTCCATCGGTGAAAGAGTTATGGTCGCACCCTATGCCTCCATAAGGGGAGACGAGGGGTTGGACATCAGGATCGATGACCAGAGCAATGTGCAGGATGCAGTTGTCCTTCACGGCCGCCAGACCATTGACCAAAATGGCAATCCGATAAAAGAGAACCAGGTAGAAGTTGAGGGGAAGAATTATTCGATCTACATAGGGAAGCGTGTCTCTCTTGCCCACCAGGCACAGGTACACGGACCAGCTGTTGTTTTCGACGATGTGTTCGTAGGAATGCAGACATTTGTCTATAAGGCAACGATTGGAAAGAACTCAGTACTTGAACCAAAAGCCTGCGTGATCGGTGCGAATGTCCCGGAAAACAGATACGTACCTGCAGGAGTTACCATCACATCCCAGAAAGATGCAGACAACCTGCCTGAAATATACGAAGGATATACATTTGAGCACACCAACCAAGAGGTTATTGAAGTAAACGTAGAGCTGGCAGATGGATATAACCAGATGAAATAAATAAATAAATAAATAAATAAAGGTCAGGGCCCGCTCACGTACGGGTAACCTTTTGCTTTCCACTGGCTTATGCCACCAAGCATGTTATACACATCAGTATAACCAGCATCAACAAGAATATTGCTTGCTGCAGCACTTCTTACACCTGTGCGACAGTAGACAAGTATCGTTTCATCCTGGGGAACTTCGTCCAGCCTTGAGCCGAGTTCGTTAACATCGATGTTCACAGCACCTTCAATGTGCTCAGTTTCGAATTCATTGACAGTACGAACATCCAGCAGGAAAACATCCCCGGAATCGATCATCTCTTTTGCTTCCTGTACCGATACATCCGTGTATCCTGCAGTGGCATTATCCCCATCCACCTGATCTGACATACCAGGGTCAGCACAACCTAAAATGACAACGGAAACTACCAGAATTGCTAAAACCAATACAATTTTCTCAGAGATCATATTCATTCATCCTTCCCTCTGCAAAAATAATCACCTTCAAGAGCGAACTGACCATAAACATAACATTCTTTACAGAGACAAACCACCTTTTCAGGAACAGGTGACTTATTACCCCTTGCACAAAACATATACCCTTCTCCCGGGGATGATGGACAATGTTTACAGTTACAGGCTTTGGAATGATGATATGAGGGGCATATCCCAAAGTATTTCCCGCCGATCTTTTCTCCTTCAATATCAGACATCATTGATTCCCATAAAAGATATGGGAATAACTTACCTTTATGTTTATCTGATGATCTTTTGTGCGATCAAACCGAGGTGATCCTCGTGGAAAGGTGCAATATCCTGTTTTTTAAGAACATGGAATTTGGCATCAAATTCCTTTTCCAGCTTCTTGACCTCTTCCTTGAACACCTTTCCGGGATTTGCCACAGTATCAATGCTCCTTGCCTTGATAGACAGGAGAAGATGGCCATCTCCTTTAAGGAATTGTCCGCAATTCGCTGCTGCGATCTGTGCCTGGTTAGGCTGTGCCACATCCTGGAAGACCACATCGACCTGTTCAACGATATGTGCATATGAAGCGGGATGGTTAGCATCTGCAAGAATCGGGATTATGTTCGGTCTTGTATCACATAACTGTATCAGTTCCCTCATGGTTCGCGGAGAAAATTCCACAGCATAGACCAGTCCATCGGTGACAATATCGGAAACGTGGCTTACAGTTGTTCCGGATGCTGCGCCCAGATACAGGACATGGGAATCATTTTTGATAGGAATGCTCATCTTCTTGAGAACCATGGCAGCAAGCTTGCTCCTGCGGGCATCCCATATACGATACTCATCCCCTTCAGCCTCTACGAGTCTTTCCCCATAGACAGCTGAACCGGGTACTGCGTTCTTTGTACCGATGAACCTTTTACCACTTTTCTGTACTTCGAAAATGCCATCTGAAAGTTCTTTTACAGCCATTTAACGCCTGCCCCCTGGATTTTTATTCCCCTTGATCCGACCTTTTCCGGAAGGTTTCTCCCTTGCAGGAGGTTTGGGGTTGGAACTTTTTATTGAATTTACCTTCTTCTCAAGACCGACCTTTATAGCAGGGCTCAGTTCTCCTGAATATACATCTGTGCGGCAGGCCAGACTGATCTTTGCAGCCAGTGCACGTGCGATCTTACCCCTCTGCCACCACGGAGAGTTCTTGATGAGTGGATGATTGAATATCAGGCCGTGCTTTGGAGAGGGTGCACGTGACCGTAGGTGCTTGAAGAGTGCCCTGCTGGCACCCATGACCTGCACCGTGCTGGAAGGTAATTGTGAAAGCCTCCCAAGGCCACCTGTCATACTGATCAGGCGTGCACCAATGAGAGGACCTGCTATATTGGTAAGGTTGGGAGCTATCTCTTCCATGTTCCTGAGAATGCTTTCCTCAATATTGTGCCGGTTATCATAAAGATCACATATGTTCGAAGCAAACTGCTTCACAAGTTCCTCATCAGCAGAAGGAAGTTCAGCACCCATGGAGGATGAAGCCTTATCGAACATCGGGTCATCAGCAGGTATGTTGGAACGTGCACCATGCTCTTTCACGAATCTTGCAAGCTGCTCTGAATTTAATCCCAGTTCCGGGAAATGCAGGCCATACCACTCGGACAGGCGCTCAGAAAGTGCATTTGCTGCATCATCGATATCATCCAGTGCTTCAACTGCCTGAATGATACGCATATCCGGCGTGTTGGTTCGGGAAATACGCAATTTCCCTGCACGAATGCTCACATCACGAAGCAGGGAATCGTATTCCCGGTCATCTGCCACAAAATCGAAGGAAATCGCCGGAGCGCGGATATCAAAACCTGCTGCAGGGGGCTGTGAACCTGCTACATTTCGTTGAAGCAGGCCTTCTGCAAGCTCCTCGACGTCCTTATTGAAAAGTTCACAATCGACAACAACATTTTCCTCAAGGGTTAGGATCCCATACCATGTAATGATCTTCAAATCAATCCTTCCATATTTTTGCACCGGAGTTGTTCGCACGTGTCAGGACAACGTTACCGCCAACGGTCTCATCCAGGAAAAGCTGTGCTTCCTTTCTTATCTGTTCAGCTATACGCCTGTGGTCCACAACACCAAAAACCACAGGCCCAAAAGAGCTCATACCTGCACCTGCTGCACCAAGGTCCTGCATGAACTCGATAAGGTCCCGCACAGCCGGTGACTGCAAAGCAACCTCCCGCTTCTTGAAACCAACTGTCTGCAAATGGTTCAGAGCCATCCCGAAGTTCTCAATATCGCCCTCTATGATCGAAGGCATCATCTGCATCAGCACAACATGACTGACTTCCTGCACTTCCTGAAGAGGGATAGGACACTCTTTTTTGAATATATCCACTTCCTGTGCATCGTGTGCACCCTTTGAATCCGGAAGTGCCAGTATGATGTCCCAGTCAGGAAGATCGTTCCTGAAAATCACCGGCGCAGGGTCCGCCCTGCTGGCAGATGAAGGAGAAAAGGAACCTTTCTCACTGAACTTATGACCACAATCAACAAGGAAACCGCCATTCTCAAAGGAAGCAACCCCTATACCGGAGGTTCCACCTCTGCCAACCCTGATAGCAAGCTCTTTGACGCTCATCCCGAGCCCGTAAAGTTCGTTCACTGCTGCTGCAGCGCTCAGGGCGATCTGGGTACCTGATCCCAGGCCAACATGGGGGGGCATGTCCTCTTCAACATGAACCTTTATTCCCTCACCTTCGGGAAGTAAAGCTTCTACAGCCCCATAGACCCGGTCTGAAAGACTCGAACCACCTGTTATTTCGATCCCATCGTGCTTTTCAGCACTCAGTGTGATGTTAGGCGAATCAAGGGTGATCCCTACGCCGCCATCTACCCTCCCGATCTCTGCATTCATGTCTATAAGAGACAGATGCAATCTGGATGGGGATCTTATTTTTATCATGCTCGTTTATCAGCGTTCATAATATTAAACACTAGCACCCGAACGGGAAGAGCGTTTGTTTTTCACAAACCACCACCCTGTCCTCAACACTTCCCTGCTGAATATGAACATCAGCAGAGGGGGAATAAAAGAAGCTATCCTGAACCGAATATCGCCTGTCATTCTCACATCAAGCTGCTCATCGAAGAACTGTGGAGTGACAGAATAATGGAACTTCCTGCAGCAACTGTGAACGATAGAGGCCAGAGTGTGAAGATATCCGCAAAGCATCCCCGTATCTGCAGGGTCAGGTAGCCCATAGGCCAGATCACAGGACAATTCACGGATATGTATACTGGAAAAAATACCCTTCAGCAGACGAAAGATATTATTTTGGATTCCGTAGACCATTCGACCCTTTAAGCGAATATCATCGAATGACTCACGTAAACCGGATCCATCCTCGCTACTACTTTCGCTACTACTCTCGCTACTACTCTCGCTACTACTCTCGCTACTACTCTCGCTACTACTCTCGCTACTACTCTCGCTACTACTCTCGCTACTACTCTCGCCATAAGCCTCTTTTCTACCCTTATCATCTTCCCTACTACCATCTTCACCCACCTTATCCAATGGCTTGCTTGTTGGGACTGATGCTTTTTCAGAACCTTTCTTTCGTGGGAAACGCATCGACAAAAAACTCCACTTCACATCTGCTCTGCTATCAACGCCATTCAGGTTTCCCTTTACATTGAAAACAACGTCTATCGGGGCGAACAACACAAGCCCCACTAAAAAAATAATGCAAAGGCTAAGCGAGTAGATGAGAAGTGACATATTCAACTGCTTACGGCATTAATCAAAAGAGAGATCACAGGATCACTCTTTATCAACATCTTCCGGAACATCACTTTCACCGCCATGTTCCTTCCCTTCACTTTTTTTCATCTTCCCTTTTGCGGATTTGATCTTCTCAAAAACTTCCGGAACAGCTTCGATCAGCTTCCCGATATCACTCTTGCCGGAAAGGGTCAGCAGACGCACACCTTCTTCTTCGATCACGATGAAAGCAACCGGCTCGATCTTAGCACCACCGCCGCCACCGCCACCGAATCCGGATTCATTGCCGTCTTTTTTGCCTTCTCCGCCACCACTTCCAAAACCGAAAGAAACCTTCGTGACAGGAATTATGGTCTTATTCCCGGCAACTACTGCATCTCCGATTACTGTCTTTGCGCTGACCAGATGTTCAAGCTCACTGCTCACTTCTTTCATGAAATCTTCAAGACCCATATAGAGAACCTCCCCATTATCCTGAAGCCGAACCACAGGCACGACCACAGTTCATGGATTTTAATCTATTAAAGAAATTATGGGAGACTACAGTATAAATGTATTCCCATGGGAACTCCTGACAAAAAGCAAAAGTAGCTTTACTGCCCCTCGTTATCCATAAAGAAGTTCATCAGTGAATACTTCACCTTCTCAGGGTCCACGTCCACGAACTCGCTCCTTTCTGCAGGCGGGAACACATCGAATACCGCGAATTTCCCAAATTTCTGCTTTGAATCGGTCAGGAACCTGCCATCGAGAAGTATGCGTGCACCGTAATCCTCAGGGGAACGGACAACCCTGCCCATGGCCTGCCGGATCTTGCGAATGGTCGGTACCTGTATGGCATATTCCCAGCCAGCACCGTAACCAAAAACATGATCATACGCCGATTCCACTGCATTCATCCTGTCATTGAGTGCCGGATAGCCCACTCCTACGATAATAACAGTGCGACCCCTGCCATCGCGGTAGTCTATACCTTCGCTTAAAGTTCCCCAAAGGTAAGACATCAGCACAGCCTTTCCACCGGACTCACCTATAGAAAAGAAATCAGTCCTAACTTCCTGGGAAGAAATGCCGACCTCATCAAGGAAGATAGGCACATCTATACCTGGTTCCAGTTTTGAATAGAACCTCTTTGCCTCAAAGGAGCTCTGGAAAAAGATGATAACGTTGCCCTTTGAATGCTCAATTGAATCCAGAAGGACCTGTTCCAGCAACTCAACTGTATGTGGATCGTCACGATTCTTGGCAAAGAGAGGAGGGATGGATACTGCAATTGAAAGGCGCTTTTCTTCAGGGAAGGATGTGCCATAGGAGATCTCACAGGTTTCCCGTGTGATCCCAAGTGTTTTCTTCACCATCTCGAACGGATGAAGTGTAGCTGACATCAGTACCCCTGAGAACAGGGAATTGAAGAGCGGTTCTGTAACGTTTTTGGGAATACATGTGAACAGTTCCACACGACCGTATATCTCATCGTTCATATCCCTGCGGACGTTCAGTATCGGGTAGTAGTTAGGATTGTGGGACAGCTCCAGATAAGCTGAAAGGAAGTCTGCAACATACCGAATGTGAGAGCGCTTCATAACACCAGTCAAACCTTTCTTGTACTGGTCACGGTAGGTCTCATCAAGTTTCGCCCCGATCTCGCTTGCCTCTGAAAGAAGTATCTGTATCTCATCCTTGTCACCGAAATCTTCCTTTGCATTGCGAAGGAACCTTGCGCGTACGATGTCATTGCGGTCATAAGGATCACTGATACGCATGTCATACCAGTTCTTCCTGACACGCTCACGTTCACCGAACTTGAACCTGGAATTATAGGTCTCAGTAATAACATCCTGGAAAACTTTGAACAGGTTATGGATATTGTCATCTGCCAGAAGGTCGATGTTGGCTTCAAGTTCTGCCCTTGCTTTTTCAATAGAATGCTCGGTCAGGGAGATAGATGAATGGGAACGCGCTGCAGATTCGATATTATGCGCTTCATCAAAGATAGCGATGACATCCTGGGGCTCCTTTTCCAGCCAGCCCAATACAGTTGAGAAAATATCCGCATTCAGCACATGGTGATAATTGCAGATCAGGAGGTCCGCGTGCTTAAGCTCACGCTTTAGTAATTCATATCCGCACATGCCGTTCTGGAGAGCATGGTCATTGACCTCTTCGGGAGTGCGCACTTCTTTAAAGAGCCAGTCACGGAACTTTTCACTGTCAGATCTTAGCACTTCATAGAGATCGTTACAGGATCGATCACGCATGCCTTTGGCCTTCTCTTCCAGAGCATCAAGCTCTTTTGCAAGTTCATCGCGAAGTGCTACAAAGGCCTGATCATGGGATTTCTTATAGCTTTCTCTTGCCGACCTGAGCTCCTGTCGCTTAAGATGCATTTCCCGCTCGGTTTCCATAAGCTCGAAGGTGTTCTCCCTTTTGACAGAACACTCCTCATAATCTGCCTCATGTGGACACATTGTGGTCTTTCCTTTCACAATAGCAACCTTGACATCGCGTATCTTCTTGATGTCACGAGCTTCATTGATGAACTGGACCATCTGCTGATGTACATTCGTAGCTATAATGACAGTCTTATCAAGCTGTTTACCCACGTGCAGTGATGGTGACAGAGCACTCAGCGTCTTGCCAGTCCCGCATGCGCCCTCAAATAGTACGAACTGCTTCTGGAAAAGGGCAGAGTGGATCCTATCCATTGCCTCCTGCTGGTTATTATAACATGAACTTTTTGGGAAATATT
Organism: Methanococcoides sp. AM1; assembly: GCF_900774055.1. NCBI lineage: Archaea > Methanobacteriati > Methanobacteriota > Methanomicrobia > Methanosarcinales > Methanosarcinaceae > Methanococcoides > Methanococcoides sp. AM1. The sequence goes on from NZ_CAAGSW010000001.1 coordinate 363,033, forward strand.
TCATATACGCGGGATTGTCACTCATCGCACACCCTATGTATTCACCCTACTTTAATGGTAGTGATGGATCTTCACTCCAGAGGTCTTACCGATACAATATCCTCTGCAATAACGCGATCTGTAGTACTATCAAACACCTTAACCGTGATCGGACTTCCTTGCCTGAACCCATAGTTGTTGGAAGTATCAGAGTAACCTCCGACACTAACCCGGACCGTTGAAGCATCCGTGCCATTGATACTGTCATCACCATTAAGCACCAGGAACTCACCGGCAGACCACACACCATCGTCGATACAAGGATTGTTGCTCTTGTACGTTGCACATGTGCCGGAAGGGGTCAGATCGAAGTATTTGGCAATTACTTCCCCGTAAACCTTGAAGCCGCCATGTCCCACTTTACCGACATAGCTGCTACCATCGCCACTGAGAACCACAAAAGTGGAATCAAGGTCCAGCGGGTCTCCGCCTTTGTGTTCAAGAATTACAAAATTCTCTTTATACTGCACTGCATTCGGCACGCCACCAACAGCATCTTTGACCTCTATCATCGCCATAGGTGTGGAAGAGGAAATGCTACCAAAGACACCATTACCCATTACTGCTGCTGCTACTACACCTCCTAGAAGCACGGTCAGCAGGACCAGCAGAAGCGCTCCGATTATTGGTGCCACCGCACCATCGTTTTTTAGGATCGCTACCATAATTTCAACCAAACGGGTAGACAGCAGAGGAATATTAAACAATTTTGTCAGACAGTTGCTATATATAATATAAGAACTTGAATTGAGCTCTTTTTTTGAAAATATGCGAACATAATTATTGAAAATTTTGGAATTAAATGGCTATGTATAGCCGGAAATTGACAGTACCGATTTTAATACTTTCCTAAAAGTGAAAAGTATGTTTGGATAATCGATACCTTTTTATCCAACTTATTTAATGGGTATATTGCAAAATTTGCAATTAATACAAGTTAAACCAACTTGAATAGGAGAGAATAATAATGGTAGCAGTAATTAACAGAGATGAATGTGTAGGATGCGGAACATGTGTAGATGACTGCCCATCCGAAGCAATTTCAATGGACGGCGACAACATCGCTGTAGTAGATGCTGACGAATGTCTTGACTGTGGTGCATGCGTGGACTCCTGTCCAACAGATGCAATCACAATGGAATAAGCCTGCTTATTCCATTTATATTTCTATTTTTCATATCGCTTCTTTGTATTGTTTTTTCCATACTGATCATTTCAAAATGTATATTTCATATTGAGTATGACCAGATGAGTTACGTTTCAAATCTGATCGTACATTTAAAATAAATAACACCGTTGGGCGAGTGCTAACTTTTTATACCCACACCCCAAAATAAAACCAGAGGATGTTATTCATTGTGGCGATAGATTTAAAGCATTGACAACATTAGGAGTAAAGATCATCATGTTAGTTGTATTATCAGTAGGTGGATCCATACTCGCAAAGGACCTGGATCCTGAGCATTTTGTTGCTTATGCTTCCGCACTCAGGGAACTGGGACGTGAACACAAATTAGTGATCGTTACCGGTGGCGGTGTTGCAGCAAGGAATTACATAGACGTTGCAAGAAGCGTCGGAGCAAACGAAGTAGTATGTGATTTTATTGGAATTGACATAACAAGACTGAACGCCCAGCTCCTGATCGCAGCACTTGGAAAAGATGCGTATCCTGAACCACCTACCAGCTACAAGGAAGCTGAATCTGCCCTTGCATCAGGGAAGATCGTGGTAATGGGAGGAGTAATTCCGGGACAGACCACAGATGCAGTTTCCGCAGTTCTTGCTGAATATCTCAATGCAGACATGATGGTGATCGCAACATCTGTCGATGGCGTATATTCAAGTGATCCAAGAGAAGATCCGGACGCCAAAAAATATGATGTAATGACAGCAAAGGAACTTGTCAGCGTTGTAATTTCAACAGAAATGAAAGCCGGATCCAAATCACCTGTTGACCCTCTTGCTTCCAAGATCATCGAACGCTGCAACATCGACACCATCGTAATGGATGGAACTGATCCGGAAGATGTACTTCAGGTCATACTCCAGGAATGCTCAAAAGTCGGCGAGATAACCGGAGTGCGCCTTGGCACACGTATAATCGGCTGACCTATAAAGGCTAAGTGCTGATCTGATGATCAATAACTTTTATTGATCTTAAAATGAACTTGTGATGGTGAAAGAATAAAATCCATTACAGGGAAGCATCTTTTTTTGGAATATTTTTATATAATAGCATGGTACATCTATATTAATACATATATGTTTGAGGTTAAATTTACAGTCTAATTATAGCAGTCCGTGAAAATATGGCTGGATTCAGTAATAAATTGAAGAATCTTACAAAGGGAATTCTTCGAAAAAAAGGGAGCAACGGACAGGAAGGTTCACCTTTCGATTCACAAGCGTCTCCATTTGATTCGCCACAATCCCCTTTTGCAGCAGGCCCCCCTGATTTTGGTGATGCCACTAATTCTCCCGGAGGGACTACTTCGGGATCACCTGCAGGTCCGTCTTTTGGAGCTGCATCCTCATTTCCGTCCCCACCAGGTGCTGGCGGACCGGGTGGAGAAAGCCCCAAGGAAACTGAATCTGTTGACAATAAACAGGTCAGCGAGAATGCCGAAAAGATCAAAGCGCTTGAGACCAAGCTCTCAAAAGTAGACACGGCGATCTCTACAGTACAGAGAGAAAGCCAGAGTGTGAAAACAACAGTCGAAAAGATAGACCAGAGCGTACTGGAACTACTTTCTCTTTACGAGCTGGTTTCGAATCAGGTAAATCCTTTTGTTGGAGATGAGCTTGGAGGTCGTGCCACTATTGAACGGTTTGACAAAGCTGAAAAAAGGATAGCTGAAGTTGCAGATTTTGTAATGATGCTCCAGAACGAAGTAGAAGGACTTAGCCAGAGCATGCAGATGCCAGGACTTCCTGCTGAAGCAGAATCAAAAATCGAGGATATAACTACAAAAATGGACGTTTTTGCAGATTCTCTCGTCACACTTCAGGAAAGCGTTACGGAGATCTCCTACCAGGTCAGGGATGCATATGAACGACAAAAGCAACTTGACATGGACATCGTGGATATTGCACAAACAACAAGCACCTTTGCAGGCAGGATAGGTGAACTTGAGAAGATCGACCTTTCCGAACTACAGGAAAAAGTGGAACAGGCAATTCTAAAAAGATCGCAGGCGACCAATGGTGAGCTTTCAAACCAGACCGATGAATACGGGGAACCGATCCGTGAAGGAAAGCAAGCAGGCGAGAAAGCACCTATAGTGCGTCTGGAATCCATTAAGAAGAACCCTATGAGTGTCGTGGTCCTGCTGAACTGGATCGAATTCCTGATGGAACGCGTCGGCAGAAACAACCTCATGGATGCTCTTGATTATTATGTTGATATTGGCTGGATAAGTGAAGAGGTCAGATCAGAGATCATGGCCTATGCCAGAGGAATAGACTACTATGTGGAAAAACCCACATGGAGGCTTTTACCGGAAGACCACACAAAATCACTCCTATTCATCGAAAGGCTTTGCGGACGCAAGATCGACAGGAACATGCTCAGCATGGTCGACAGGGAAATGGCAAAAGTGAAGCATGGCCTGGAGGAACTTTATGGGATTTGAGACCACTGTTGTCATTTCCATATTCTTTGTCTCAGTCCTTGTCCTCGGCACAAACTCCTACGCTGTGATGAGCAGTTCAAATGATGTCATCAGCGATGCTGAAGACATAAGGTATGAAATGCAATATAACAAGCTCAACAGTGGAGTACATCTTGGTTCAATGACCTTCGACAATGAAAGTTCCATATTGATGGTCGAGGCAACCAACAGCGGGAATATTGTCCTTGATTCCGATGAGATAAGTATACTTGTGGATGGATATCTCCTGAATTATGACTACTATCCGGAAACTGCAAAATGGTATCCGGGAGAAACAAAGATCTATGCAGTGGAAGATCTTTCCGGATCTGCCAGTAAAAGAGTGAAAATTGTCACCGATAGTGGCGTATCCGGGTATATAGGTGGTGTTCCGGGAAGTGGAAATGGTACCATTCCAGACATCGATTGGGATATTGACCCACCTGAAGGCAACACCGAGGAGATCATTACAATCGATTCAATGAAAAGTGACAAACCAAACTCAATATTGATAATCGAGGCCACTAATCACGGAGATGAAGTACTCTATGCAGATGAACTAAGCACACTGGTAGACGGAAAAGTCAAGCTCTATAGTTACTCACCAGACACGAGAACCTGGTATTCGGGAGAAACGAAGACCTTTGCGATCGAGGGTGTTTCAGGATCTCGCTATATGAAAGTTGAGATCATTACCGATAGCGGCATATCCGCATCTTTCAGCGGAGTTCCGGAAAAATAACGAAGGGTAAATAAATAATAAATAATTGAACTGAGATTATAATTACTGGATCATAAAAAGGTGTACAGATGGCATTCCTAAAAAGATCAGATAACTCCAGCTTTATCAAAGACAGGAAGGCTGAGACTGCAATTACACACATGATATTTTTCATAGCTGCCATCCTTATAGCTATGACAGTCATCGTAGTCATGACTTCCAATGTCCAGTCACTTACAGGTGCTACTGCATCAAGTAGCAAGGTTCTGTCAGAACAGATAAAGACAGATATAACCATCATCAGTGATCCGGAGATCATACCATACAACAGCACCTCAAAAGAGTATACATTCTATGCTAAGAACACTGGCAGGACTGATCTGGATACCGAATACCTTGATGTATTCATAGACGGCCTGTATGTTGATCAGGAAAACCTTGAAATGGACTTTTTTGACCAGGATGTACTCTGGCGACCCGGAGATACCCTAGAGATCAATATGAAAGTCACAACTGAGATGACAGAAGGCGATCACAGGATATTGATAGCTGCGGAAAACGGAAAATCCGACTCAATGGATTTCAGAATATAAAGAGGAAATATGTCATCAATTCGTTCTTTTGAAATTTCCAGAGATGAGTTCAATGGAAAACTTGGAGGAGGATTCCCAAAGGGCTCCCTCATCGTGATCGAAGGAGGTAGCGGAGGAGGTAAAAGCACCATATGCCAGCGAATCACCTATGGCATGATCGAGGAAGATACAAGTGTTACCTTTATCTCCACACAACTCACAACAAAGGGATATATCAACCAGATGTACTCACTTGACTATCCGATCGCACCACATCTGCTGAAAGGGAGACTGCTCTATATTCCGGTAATACCACTTATGCAATCTGCAAAGTCAAGGATCGATTTCATTGAAAGGTTAATGGGTGCAGAAGAATTATTCGAGAAGGATGTCATAGTAATAGACACAATATCTGCCCTCATAAAATACAGCGCAAACGCTGAAAAAAGCCTGGACCTGATATCGTTCTTCAAGAAACTGAACGGAATGGGAAAAGTAATAATCCTCACCATCGAACCCAGTGAGCTGGGTGAGGAACTGGCATCTATGTTCCGCTCGTCCTGTGATATTTATATGACACTTCGTTCAAAAGCAATGGGTGCTGAAGTAAAACGTACAGTTGTAGTGAATAAGTTCACCGGAGCAAAAGGTCCTGTGGGACAGATGATCGGCTTCAGGATCGAACCAAAAGTAGGACTTGTCGTCGAAATTGCATCCGTTTCATAAAAAGATAAGCTGAGGTATATTAAGTGGAAGCTGAGTATCAAAAAGCATTACAAAGAAACCCCCATCTGGGAGTATATATACAGGACTTTGTAAAAAGGACAGGCAATAACCCTGAATTCGTGACCAGCCTCTCAAAAGATATACAGGACGATGAATACATCAACCTGATACTCCCTGTGGGAGACCCTGTTTTCATTCACCTTTATGGGACCGCTGAAATGGGGGAGATCGGATACTATACAATAGAACCTCCTCTTAATGATCTCGAAAAAGCGAAGTATGATGCTATAATGGACCTGATCCTTGAAAGGTCTGCAAATGAGCCTGTACCAAAGAACGAAGATAAATTGAAGGAACTCATTTCAAAGCTTTTGAACGAAGCAGTTGAGATTGGTGCCGGCGGTCAGATCGCCACTAATGAAAAGGTAAATATAATCGAAAAACTGATCCCGAAACAAAAGACAATTCCGGTCACCCAGCACGAGTTCAACAATCTTCAGTATCATATTGAGAGAAATATCATTGGATCCGGACCTATAGAACCAATAATAAGGGACCCCCACCTTGAGGATATACACAGTATCGGCGTAGCCGGGGTCTTTATCGTTCACAAGATACTGGGCATGATGCGAACAGATCTTTCATTTGGAAATGAAGAAGGTCTTGACCACTGGCTCAGAAGTATGAGTGAAAGGATCGGCAGACCTGTAAGTGATGCCAGGCCTATCGCCGACGGTGCACTTCCTGACGGGTCCCGTATCAATATTATTTACAGTCTTGATGTCAGTAAACGTGGAAGCAGTTTCACTATGCGTAAGTTCAGTGAGGTTCCGGTAAGTATTATCGAACTTATCATGTGGGGAGCTATCAGTTGTGAGATGGCCGCATACATGTGGATGTGCCTTGAGAACGGTATGAGTGTCTTCTTCAGTGGAGAAACTGCAAGTGGTAAGACCACCATGCTAAACGCATGCCTTGCTTTTGTTAACCCGAAGTCCAAGATGTTCACCGCAGAAGATACCGCAGAGGTGCAGCCACCCCAGCCAGTCTGGCAACAGTTGATCACCCGTGAAGACGGACCACCTGACTCAAGGGTCGACACTTTCGCACTCCTGAAAGCAGCTCTCAGATCCAGGCCGAACTACATCATAGTTGGTGAGATACGTGGTGCAGAAGGAGCTGTAGCGTTTCAGGGAATGCAGACAGGTCACCCTGTAATGGCAACTTTCCACGCATCTGCTGTCACAAAGATGATACAGCGTCTTACCGGTGACCCGATCAACGTCCCGGTCACTTTCATTGACAACCTCAATGTCGCAATGATATTGCAGGCAGTATATCGAAAAGGGAAGTTCCTCAGGCGTTGCCTTGCTATTGAAGAGATTGAAGGATACTATGAAGATGCAGGCGGAGTCGTTACAAGAGCCGTCTTCCAGTGGGACCCGGATACTGACACTCATAATTTCAGAGGTCTTAATAATAGCTTCATCCTTGAGAACAAGATCGCGACAAAGCTGGGATATGAGGACAAGAGGCAGATATACAGCGACCTGATGTTGCGGGCAAGGATACTGGAAGAAATGAAAGAAAGAGGAATCAAGGACTACTACGATGTTCTTGAGATCATTATCAACTTCTACAAGTATGGTGTTGAAGGACTTCCTTTCGCAATATGAGGAGAGATAAATGGACTTTCAAAAGGCATTCATCGCACTTGAAATGGAACCAAAGGCTTATGCAAAAAAGATAGCTTTGCCAGTGGTGTCTTTTGGATTTATTTTCTCGATCCTCATCTATGTGTTGTTGCCGGACCTATTCACCGGAAGCACACAGATAATACCTGCACTAATTCCAGTGATATGTATCTTTTTTGCATTTTACTACCCATTCACAGCGCTTGGAAGCAAAGCTGCACAGATTGATAACAACATGCACTATTACATCACACAGATGGGTGCGATATCTACAGCAGAGACCCCAAGACTAGATATCATAAAGATAGTTTCCAAGAATGAGAGTTACAAGTTCCTTGCAAAAGAAAGTGAAAAGATATACAACCTTGTCACAGTATGGAACATGAGCCTTTCCGATGCATGCAGATTCGCATCAAAGAGGACACCATCTGTACTTTATGAGGACTTCCTGGACAGGTTTGCACATGGCCTCCAGTCCGGAGAGGATATCAAGTCATTCCTTGCAGCAGAACAGAATGTCGTTATGAACGAGTACGAATCAATGTACAACGGTGCACTCTATGCAATAGAGGTTATCAAGGAACTGTTCGTCTCCCTTATTATGGCATTGATATTCCTTGCATCTTTTGCAGTGATCATGCCCATACTGACCGGGATGGATGCGGTCGTGCTAATGTCCATAGTTGTTGTTGTTTTCGTGGCAACTGATATAGTGATGATCAGTTTTACAAAATCAAAGGTCCCGAAGGACCCTATCTGGCAACAGACAAAGATAACGACAAAGGCCAAGACCAAATTATACCAATCCATACCTATCGCACTTGTAGGTTGTGTCATCGTCGCTATAGCAGTCATACTATACGGAAAACTTGAGCTGCCCATTGCCGTTGCAGCAGTAATGACACCACTGGTCTACATTGGCCATACTGCAAAGAAGATCGAAAAGGATATCAAGCGTAAGGATGAGAACTACCCCTCATTTATACGATCTCTTGGAAGTTCTGCAGGCGCAAGAGGAGGACTTATCGATGAGGCACTTAAATCATTGCGTATACATGACTTTGGCCCGCTTACCAAAGATGTCAATGACCTTTTCAAGAGAATAAATACCCGTGTGGACAAAACTAAATCATGGAACTTCTTTTCAGCCAACACAGGAAGCAATCTCATACAGCGCTTTAGCGCCATGTTCGTTGAAGCAACCAATCTGGGAGGACAACCGGAAGTTATCGGTGACATGATCGCTACGAACTTCCACCGCATCGTTAACCTGAGAAAGAAGAGATACCAGTCCGCATCCAGTCTTGTGGGAGTTCTATACGGACTTACAGCAGGTATCGGTTTTACCCTTTACATTTCACTCGGGGTTGTTGGTTTGATGCAGGACATGTTCACGACCATTTCGATGCCGGAAGGTATGGGTATGGGAATGATCCTGAGCACAGAAATAGGTAATCTGGAACTTCTGTCGGCCATGGTATTGTTCATCATGATATCACATTCGCTTATGTCAGCCCTGCTTATACGATTTGTTGATGGTGGACATATCCTCAGTTCAACGACCGATTTTGTGATCATGTCATGGATATCAGCCTTCAGTGCAGTGTTCACGACATCCGGTGTGGCATCCCTACTTGGAACTACGTGACTGAAGAAAAGGAAATATCCTAATATTTTCAAATTGGCATAGCTGAGGCTAGACTCAATGACCATCAGGCTTTCAAAATCATTGGATCAGGACTTTAATAAAAATAGATCGATCGATAATAACAAAATGAACCGGATAGCATCAGCTATCCAGCATATTCTTAACATACCCTGCAATTGCCCTGCCAACCTCAATGGTACTGGCATTCCCACCAAGGTCGGGAGTCATTATCTCTTCGAGTATACTCTTACCTACGGCATCTTCAACGATCTCTGCTTCTCTCTGGTAGCCCATCCATTCCAGCATCATCTTCATACTCAGGATAGCTGCTATCGGGTTTGCAATGCCTTTACCTGCAATATCAGGACCACTTCCATGTACCGGCTCAAAGAAAGCATACTTATCACCAATATTTGCACTGGGAGCAAGCCCCAGACTGCCTACAAGTGCTGCTGACATGTCACTCAGTATATCACCAAATAGATTGGTTGTGACCACAACATCATACCTTTCAGGATAGCTCATAAGGCTGTAGGCCATGGCATCCACCAGCATATCCCTATACTCCACACCTTCTGATCTTGCGGCCTCACGGCAGACATTCAGGAATAAAGTATCTGACTTTAGCACATTGGATTTATGAACGATCGTGAGATCATTTCGACGCTCTTTAGCCAGCCTGCAGGCACTCTTTGCAATTCTCTCTGAACCTTTTCGGGACACAACCCTTTTCGTATATGCCACATCATCATGTATCTCCTCTATGGATGAATACATGCCTTCGGTATTTTCCCTCACGATCACAAAATCGAAATCACTTTTCCCGGTCACACCTGTAACACCGGGAAGAGGTTTGATCGGACGAATATTCGCATACATGTCAAGCTCTTTGCGTATTGTCAGAAGAACACTCTTGTAATTGGGATCGGCTGGTGTGGTGATCGCTCCAAAAAGAACACAATCGCAGCTTTTCAACACATCAAGGTCATTATCATCGATGGCTACCCCGCATTTCTCCCACTTGCCATATCCCAGCTCAAGCGGAACCTTTTCGAGGGGAAGACCAAATGCATCAAGAACCTCTACAGCTGCAGGAATGACCTCCTTGCCGATGCCATCACCTTCAACTACTGCAACTCTCATTTTTTCAGCCATGCTTCACTTCCTTTTCTCCGCAAGGTCCAGTGCCAGGTCCCTGACAGCTTCTGCCACAAAGAACTCAGATGCACCCCAGTGGACTACAACACCTTCTATACCGTTAATGGTAACCCGTCCTGACTTCTCGGAGCGGCAGCATCTGGTGATGAAAGGCTTTGTCGGTTTGAAGATATCGGACTTGAATGGACAGATGTTCACCAGCGAATACTCAACATCCGGGAATCGAGTCTCAAAAAGCTTTTTCGATATCTCACATCCTACGAGCAAAGTGCCATCCTCTGTTATTGTATCGCAATCAAGGAACTTGCCTTTAAGCCCGGAACAGGAACATGGGAAAACCGTATTAGGTCCCTCGAACTGTGAAAGGTCGATAACATTTTCAGTAAAACGCACTCCGAAGTCCCCGAATATACCACTTACCTCAAGTCTTCTTATCACTTGGGAAAGCCACGATGGTTCCGGAGGCACTACATCAACGATCTCGATCTCTACGATCTCAGACAATGATGGCTCATGCACGAACGTCACGTGATTGTCAACACCTGTGAAAATGACAGTATTGACACCATCCTTACAGAGACCTGCTGCTGTTTCGATAAGAAGAGCACGGTCCTTTATGTTCAGTTTTTGGTCATACTTTATGACCTGCTCCTTCGATGCAATGAGGTCAAGCTTTTCCACCTCACGCAAAAGGTCATCGCCCTGCTTTTTCACATAATAAACAGAATGTTCGACATCATCCTCCCCCACACGATCCTCAACGATCATGTATTCGGAAAGGAAATAAATGATGTTCTCCTCTGCATCATCCGGGTGTATCTCGGTTACTCCGACACACTTGTATTCATCTGGAAATATCATAGCTCACTTTATTTGTTCTGTTCTTGTAAAGCCTTGCGATGCTCAACAAGGCCGCCGTCTGTGAGGATCTCAAGCAGGAAATCCGGAAGTTTGTTGCCCTTGAAATGTTTCCCGTTGACGCTGACATTTCCTTCAAGCAGGTCAACTTCAACAATATCACCTTTCTTACATTCAATATCAGCTTCCATTAAAGGAAGTCCGACATTGATAGAATTACGGAAAAAGATGCGACCGAACGACTTTGCGACGACACATGAAACCCCTGCATACTTAAGGGCAAGAGCTGCCTGCTCCCTTGAGGAACCACAGCCGAAATTGTTCCCGCCAACCACAACGTCTCCCCTCTCAATCTTTTTAGAAAAATCAGGGTCAATGCCTTCCATTGCATGATCAGCAAATACCTGCATATCAGTGGTCCTGAGATATTTTCCCGGAATGATAACATCCGTGTCGATATCATCGCCAAAAATCCATGCCTTTCCTTTGATCTTACTTTCCAATGTTGTCACCTGTGATGTAGGTTTTACATGATAATATTTGTAAGTAGCGGAAAATAAAAGAATTGTGTGACCGAAATAACGGAACGATCACAGGTCCTGAATTGTCTTAAGGTAATCCCTTACCTGAGGACCGAAATCATCACTGCAAAGTGCAAAATCAATAATTGCCTGGACATATCCGAGCTTGTCGCCGGTATCATATCGTTTACCTGCAAACTTGTAGGCATATACTTTCTGCATATCGTTGAGCATACGAATACCGTCGGTAAGCTGGATCTCACCGCCAACACCCTTCCCGGCATCCCTGATGCAATCGAATATCTCAGGAGTGAACACATACCTTCCTATGGCACCGATGTTCGATGGAGCTTCTTCAATAGAAGGCTTTTCCACAATGTCCTCAAGGATGCATAGTGACTCTTCCACGGGCCTGCCCTTTATGATACCATAACTGCTGACCTTCTCCCGCGGGACCTCTTCAACTGCAATGGTAGAACATCTGTATTTTTGGAACACATCGATTAGCTGGCGGATACAGGGTGTATGGTTAACAATGATATCATCACCAAGGAGGACTGCGAAAGGATCTCCACTGACATGTTTCCTGGCAGTCATGATGGCATCCCCGAGCCCTCTTGGTTCCTTCTGCCTTATGTAGTGAATATCCACCATGGAAGAGATATCCTCCACCATTTTCAGAAGCGCATCCTTGTGTTGCTCTTTAAGGTGCATCTCCAGTTCAGGGGAATCATCAAAATAGTCCTCGATAGAACGCTTGCTCCTTCCTGTGACAAAGATAATATCATCGATACCCGCTGCAATGGCCTCCTCCACAACATAATGGATTACCGGCTTGTCGATTATCGGAAGCATTTCTTTTGGCATGGACTTGGTCACCGGCAGGAACCGGGTCCCAAGCCCTGCAGCGGGAATTACAGCTTTTTTAATATCCATCTAAACATCCCTTATAAAGATATAACATTGATATTTATCAATCCTTCAATAAACATTAGTTCTCAAACAATAAGAGATCAGCCCCACCAAACCATCAGAAAATGAATTGAGGAAGAGGATGCACAAAACCTGTGCATTATACCTCTATCATATTCCCATCCAGTACATCCCTTTCACTGACATTTACTTCTTCCACAACGTCAACATAGGTTACCTTGTAAGGTCCAACCGGCATAGTATCGAATTGTGTCTCCCCTTCAATTGGCCCTTGAGTGGAATATGGCACCGTAAATGAATATGTTCCATCCGAAACGGTTGACTGGGAATATACGAAGGTCCTTCCAATGTTGGTCAGTATGGTTACCGAAATGGTCACATCCTCGCCTTCAGGTGCTTCACCAACGACCTGTGCGCCCTCAGCATACTCGAATATCTTGACATATCCGGTGTTTTCCAGAGCGAGATTGCCTTCAAAGAGCGCATTGTAAACATTCTTGTAACCAGTCTCTGCAGAATTGCCAACAGGAGATTCGTGTACCATACGATACTGTTTCAATCCCCTTGCATCAAAGATATGTAGACGTGATTCCATGGAATTGAAATACCTTGGACCAGGCACTGTCTGCATTCCCATATCTGTTTGTACAGAAATGTAATAGTCAGCCGTATCAAGGGTCCATGCACTCATTGCATAGAACTTACCTGTTGCCATCTCCACATCAGAGACGATGTATCTTGCACCGGCCTTCTCCGGGTCAGGGTGTACTGCCTCAAGAACTGCCGTAGCTTCTTCTTCGGATTGGGCTGTGAAGAATGTTGATGCACCGGGCTTGTTCTCTTCCTCAATGCTGTTTCTGCGACCTCCGACTCCCTGCTGGAACGGATTGGCATTTGGAATACGGTGTCCGATCACTTCTATCCAGTGGCCATAGTCCCACCAGGACATCACACCGTACGCAGTGTCAGGGTACTGGTAACTTTCACCTTCTGCAGGAATATCATAGCTCTCGTAATAGTCCAATCCCGGATCAGGAGTGTTGGAATTCAGCCACATGGTAGATTCGATCCAGTAGCCGTTAGGACCACCTGTGTACTGGGACTGTTGCATTGACATGTTGTAACTTGGATACATGAAGACCAGTATGATCACCAGAACTGAGAGCAAATGCCATATCTTGATGTTTTTAATATCAAACTTGTCCTTTAATTTGAGATCCTCAAGAAGGTCTTTCCAGCCCGCAAGCTCCAGGATCTTGATACCAACGAAGGCAGACAGAATTGCAGCGTTCACTGAATAATAGTATGCGAAACGGTTCTGCTGGAGCATTGCCCAGATGATCATGAAGGTCCAGACCAGCAAGAAGGTTCTTTCAGGAGTATTGTTCTTCTTGTATGCCTCGTAACCGAGGTAGATTATTGCAATGAGGGAGATATATCCGAGGGTTGTGAAGTTGCTCCAGAAGGGAGCGAGGGAGAACTGACCGCCTACGGAGAGTAATGGGGATGCTTCGGCTATGGTGAGGCCGCCTCCGGTTCGTGTGAAGTAACTTGCTAAACTTGATATTAATCCGTAAGTTGATGGAGAGAATATTTTTGCAAGCCCGATCCCTACGATGGATAATAATGCTATTGAAAGTGGATAGTAGTATTTTTTAAGATTTCGTTTATTTAACTCAATGGAGATGAGGGTGAAGAGAGGGAATGCTATGATTCCTGCGAAGAGACCTTTTATCAAGAGGCCTTTGGAGGAAAGGTTAGGCACCATGAGTACCATTAGTAAGGCAATACCAAATAGTATCACGCCTCCGACTGCCAGATGATCGGTCGAGCGGTTGTGCATGTGATCTATTACATGCTGCACTGTGATGTAGATACCAAGTATAAAACTGAAGAATATTGCCCCATACCATGCGAGTGAATAAGCACCAAGTGAAACTCCTGCAAGTATAAAGTACGGGAGGGTAGATCTTAATGAATCAAAGTTCCTGTTACTGATGCTTTCAAAGGTAATCGGATGTTCACGGCCAACCTTCAATGCCATTATCATGAACATAGCTACAATAGTGGTGAGCAGGGTCTCAGCGATGTGGTGATCATTGAACCCCAGTATAGACCTTGAGAGAAACTGCCCCGGTGCAATTGCTATTAATAAAGCTGCAAGCAAACCGACCCTGCGATCAAACAACCACTTAGCTACGAAGTATGTTGGGATTACTACTATTGCACCCAGAAATGCAGGGTAATATGCACAAACTTTGTAGATCAGATCTTGACTTGGGTTTCCAGATCCGAGAATCCAGATGATTGCAGAGAGGACCAGATCGAACAAGGGTGCAAAGATTTGAACTGTACCACTAGGATATTGTGTGTAAGCATCAAACCATAGAATATTCGGGAAATTATGCACAATGGATTCTACGTTCCGCAAGTGATACCAGGGATCGTTGCCACCAAAGCGTACAAATCCATTTGATAGAAATACGCTTGCTTTGGGTATAGTTCTGATATATAATGCTATCAGGAATGAGATAAGCACCCCTGCAATATAAGGTAAGGATTTAATAATTTGGGTTTTTTTGTTTTCACCAGTCATATGCTTCACTCGCATTAAGTGCATATTGATTATTTCCAACACTGAAGAGATAGATAACAAAATGTACAGGATCTAGATTTCGATTTTACCTCGCAATCTAGCAAACCCTACACGTTAACTCAGGTAATGAACTTTTATGATACAGACTTACCTGAATAATGAAGATATCCACACGATGTTAAAGGAAACTTTCTTTTAAATTTGCAATGTATTAATTCATCATTCGATATATAACTATTAGTGAATGACTATACATTTATTACAAATATATTGTTACAAATTAGAGATTATAGCTCCAAACATACACAATTAATTTTAAAATCCGATGATCATTAAATTAATCATTCTTGGGTTCTAGAATAGCATTCTTTTTGTGAGAGAGACCTGTCACAAAACGTTTACCAAAATTAACTAAATACCGGGTATTCTTATCTCCAAGTATATGATTTAAAGATGGATAACAGATCGCCCATGCATACGATATGAGCCAGGGAATCGTGACCACTTTTAGATGGTTATTTCGTCTTGCCCTAGCAGTTTCCTTAACTAACTCTGTGCAGTTGGCAGTGACTCCTCCGGTTTGCATCCCTGCTACGATAAATCCATTTACAAAAAGAGCATCCCCCCCTTCCTTAAAAGCCCTAACAAGTAATTCATAGTCCCCTACGATCCTATAAGATTCATCAAACTTCCCATATATTTCAAAGAGACTGCGATGGTGAAACATCCCCTGATGCGTAAAAGTACATACCCCATCTACAATAATGCCATTGCGTGTATAATCCCACGCATTACCATCAACGCAACATAGTTCATCAGCTTCTGTTACTCTTGCAACCTGCCCATAGACCAACTGAATATTTTCAGATTCCGCCTTTATCAAATGTGGTGCCATTTCTTCAAATACACTGCTTTTCCAAAGATAATCGTCAGATCCCAAAAAGTATATCCATTCTCCACTGGCATGATCCAGTGCCTTATTCCAGGCATTGTAAATACCAGTATCCGGTTCTGATTTCCAGTAAGCTATTTTATCTTTGTTGGTCATCAAAATATCGATGCTGCCATCTGTAGAGCCCCCATCCACAATAATAAGCTCTTTATTGGGATAAGTCTGATCAGATACACTATCGATACAACGCTGTAAGGTCTTGTCACCATTATAAACGGCCACAATAACGGAAATCAAGGGTTGTGATGTCATTTACTTCGCCATTGAATATAGCATTCATTGGTATATTGTTTTATTTCTCACTTTTATACCACTCATACGTTTGCATAATTCCATTTCTGAGCGGTATCTTAGCTTCCCATCCAAGCCTATTCAGCCTGCTAACATCCAACAACTTCTGAGGAGTACCGTCAGGTTTCGATTTATCATAAACGATCTCACCCTCATATCCAACAATATCTCCTATGAGTTCAGCAAGCTCCCGAATGGTGATATCTTTTCCAACACCTATATTAACAAACTCACCTATGTCGGACTCATCGTAGTTTTCCATAAGGTGAACACAGGCATCTGCCATATCATCCACGTGCAGGAACTCGCGCCTTGGTGAACCTGTACCCCAGATTACAATCTCCGGTTCATCATCGATCTTTGCCTCATGGAACTTGCGGATAAGTGCAGGCATCACGTGGGATGATTCAAGGTCAAAATTGTCATTCTGTCCATAAAGGTTTGTGGGCATTACCGACATGAAGTTTGTTCCATATTGCTGATTATAGTGCTTGCACAACCTTATGCCTGCTATCTTTGCTATTGCATATGCTTCATTTGTAACTTCCAGTTCCCCGGTAAGCAGGTATTCTTCCTTCATAGGCTGAGGTGCAAACTTGGGATAGATGCAGGATGAACCAAGGAAAAGAAGCTTTTTGACCCCATAGGTGTATGCAGCATGGATCACGTTTGCCTCGATCATGAGGTTCTCATAGATGAATTCGGCCGGATATGTGCTGTTTGCAAAGATACCACCTACTTTAGCTGCTGCCAGAAAGACATATTCAGGTTTTTCGGTTTCGAAAAAATTGTTGACAGCCTGCTGGTTTATGAGGTCGAGATCGTTGTGAGTGCGGGTTATGAGGTTTGTGTAACCTTTGGATTCCAGTTTTCTTATTATGCCCGAACCCACCATGCCACGGTGGCCAGCGATATAGATTTTAGAGTTGAGGTTCATATTAATTCACTTTCTATTGGATTGGATAGCATATCCAGTTATTTCAACAATTCTGGTAATTCGCGTAAATCTGATATGATTGCTATATTATATTCTTTGAATGGATTGTTATGCTCAGCTGAAACCCTTCCAATAAAAGGAATATCTGCTTCAAGTGCACCATTTAAATCTGTAATTGCATCACCAATAAAGACGACCTGATCTTTTGTATAACCCCTATCTTCTAATATACATTTTATTAAATTTCCTTTGGTTTCAGGTGACCCATAAGTTCCTTTGAAGTATTTATTAATACATTTTCTATCAACTATATCTATTAATTCATCTTCCGGAGTACCTGATACAATATACAAATCAATTTTTTGATAGTAATCTTCAAGGAAATCTTTTGCTCCAAAGACCCATGGTGCATCTATCACATTTTGAATTACAAGATTTGAAAATTTATTCCCTAAATCAGTTCTGATTTCATCGTTTATAGCCTTTTCAAGAAAGTTTTCGTAAATGTAATCAAATTTCTTAAACCTTGAAACCCCGCCATTTGCTAAATGGTATTCTACAACTTGATCTACAATTTCTGTCCCTTCATCTTCAAAGAGTTTAGCAAATGCTTTCGTTTTGATATCAACAGATTCTACAAGCACTCCATCAAAATCAAACAATATCGCCTTTAACATTTTTTTACACCTGCAACTATTGTACAAGGAGCACCATCTGCACCTTTTACCCTAATTGGTAATGCACAACAAGATACTATTTCCACATCATCTTCCAATATACTTAAGTCCATATCTTCAATCAACAAGATCGGATTGCCGTAATCGTCTGGATCTAAGAAGGAACGATGCGCTTTGCGACCTTCATCTCTGTTTTGCCAGGAGGATATGGATATGGAATCTATTCCAATTGCACGAAGATTTGGATAATTCTTTCTTAAAAAGATCCCTAGTTCAGAAGATAAACCCGGATTTTCACTCCAGTACTTTGTTTTGTTTCTGTTTTTGCAGAATCCTGTATAGATAAGGAGTAAATCTGTTTCTTTTGGTATTTTTTCAAAACTTTCATCTACTTCTACACACATAGTTCCATTTATTGTTGGTTCTTTTATTACCGAAATTTTTGAAAAGTTCCAAAATGTGGGTGGAAACTCATCAATTGATTTGCCATTTGAATAAAAATGATTTGGGGTATCGATATGGGTTCCTATATGATTTGCCAATTGCCAACGAGAGGTATTGCAACTGTCTCCTTTTGTTACGTTTTTTATAAATTCTCTTTTAAACCCCTCACTATTTCCATATGAGGGTGTAGAAGTATCTAAAGGATAAGACAACCAAACAAAATCGATATTGTCATTCATTTTTTGTTCCTTCTTCGATTAAATACCCCAATTCTTCGTGCACATTTTCGTGAATTGAAGCATAGATCTCAGACATAATGTTCAACAATCCCTGACCCATGTCTACGTAATAATTGCTTGTAAGCTTTTTACCTATCCTTGGATTAAATGAATAAGGAGTCACCTGATAATGAGTTTCAGATTTTGAATTTTCATAAATAATTTCAACATCTCCACCTGACATTTCGTTGACCATATTTAACAGATCTTTATACTTCAACGTCTGGTTTCCAGTCAATATAACATGTTGATTTTCATAATCAGGATCAAGAATCTCTACGCTGGATCTTGCCGCATCTTCCACGTGGATATACTCCCGTATCTCTTCGCCTGTCCCGTGATATTCTATTTTTTTGGTTGTGAGAGCTTCTTTTATTAAACGATATATGCTATTGCGTTCGTCTGCACGATTGCCATACAAGGAGCCATAACGCAAAATTGTGTAGGGCAGATCAAACAGCTTGTTATAATCATCGATGAATGATTCCGCGGATTGTTTGCTGCTCCGATAAAAAGAACCTGTCTGACTGTATACATAAACTGAACTGGAGAAAATAAATCGTTCAACGCCTGCATTTTTTGCAGCTTCGAGAACCATCACATTCCCCAAAATATTATATTTAATTGTGTCAATAGGCCTTTTAACACATTCATCGATGTCGGCAATACCTGCCAAATTATATACTATGTCACAACCTGCCACCGCATTTTCAACTGATTCTTTGTCCAGTATATCACCAACGATCATCTCCTGCCCATCTTTGAGATGCGGAGAAGTTGTGATGTCAAATATGGTTACATGATATCCACTATCCGTTAAAGCATCTGCAATATGGCTTCCCAAAAACCCTGACCCGCCAAAAACAATTACTTTTTTGCTCAAAACAACACCTCGTTTTTCAATTTTTCATTACTGTTATATCGAATAATTTCATCTGTAGCTTCAAGTTCCATCCTTTGCCTGGACTCTTTTGTGCTTGCTCCCATGTGACATGTGAGCACCACTGTTTCACATTGATTTAATGGACCATCATATGGCTCATTTTCGAAAACATCAACCGCTGCTCCTGCAATCATTCCTTGTTGCAATGCATCAACCAAAGCAGATTCATCCACTATTGGCCCCCTAGCAGTGTTGATTAGTATTGCAGTAGGTTTCATCTTTTCAATTGCCTTATCATCAACTAAATGATATGTGCTTTTAGTGAGTGGTACATTTAAAGAAATTACATCAGAGTTTTCCAGTAAAGTCCTTTTGTCGACCCATTCAATTCCCATCATGTGACCAAAGGCCATATCCGGTTCTATGTCATTGGCCATTATTTTAACATTGAAAGGCTGCAGCAGGTGTGCCAGTGTTTTTCCGATACGCCCCATGCCGATAATTCCCACAGTCTTGCCATATAACAGTCCGCCCATATGGCGATGCCATTTCCCTTCCCTTAAATGACGATCTGTAGCAGTTATCATTCGCAGACAATCAAACATAAGTCCTATACAGAGTTCTGCCACAGCCAATGTTGGTGCATCAGGTGTAAATGCTATTTTCACATCATGCATCTTTGCAAGATCAAAATCAATTCCATCCAACCCAATTCCCACACGTGAAATCAATTTGAGATTCGGTGCATTTTCAAATACAGAAGAATCGATTATCTCAGTACCAGCTATGAGTGCATCGCAATCTTTTATCTGTGTTGCTAACTCTGATGTCGTTATTTTACGACCATATGGATTGAGTCCATAGCTTATTCCTTGTGCTTCCAAAAGATCTAGAGGCTTACTGGAAATTTCACCAAATGGATGAGTTGAGATAAACACTTTCTTTATAGATGACGCTTTATCCATCATATCACATCTCTTTTATTTTCTCAATCGAATTCCTGCACCCTTCTCCTAAAAACAAGATATCCAAACTATGTGCTATAAAGCGATAGCCTTCGTCTACCTTTTCTTTAAAATCATCAACTGTTGGTGGTATCACATGATAACCGGAAAGTGCATCGAGCCTATTAGATATCTCTTTTACTTTTTCGAGTGCCTCCACTACATCAGGATGATCAAACTGCCCTGGCACTCCAAGTGAACCTGAAAGATCATAAGGACCTATGATAAAACCATCAACGCCATCTACAGAGAGGATCTCTTCTAAGTTTTCAACAGCTTTTATATGTTCCACTTGCACAATAACAATACTTTCTTCATCATTCCATTCTTTGTATTCTTCGAATGATTCTCCATACCCCTGTGCACGGGCCAGACCAACACCACGTATGCCTTTTGGCGGATACTTGACAGATGATACAGCTTGTTCTGCATCTTCACGGCAGTTTACCATAGGCACTATAACACCGTGAGCTCCCGCATCCATTACTCTTTTTATGAGATTTGGATCATTTTTACCTACCCTGACAAGAGGCACACACCCTGCAAGTTCAATTATCTGGATCAATTGTTGGGCTTGGTGCAATGTGATCGCACTGTGTTCCATATCCACGGTAAGCCAATCATATCCTGCTCTGACCATAATTTCAGCTATTGAGGGGTGCCCCAATGTGATCCAAGAACCAATTGTTAATTCCTTATTTTTTAATTTTTCCTTCAGCGTCATTGTCACTCCTCACCAGTTTCGATTTGTCTCTTATTTAATGCTGGAACATATGAAGGTGTTAAAGAATAGTATTGTATCCCCATAGACTCACCATATGAAATCAGTTTCTCAAGATATTTGCAATGGGTTTCATAATAATCTTTATAATCCCTATCTCTGAAAAAAGAAGGATGGGTTTCAAAAGCCGTTTTCATAAGGTCATCATATTGCACAGAAGAACTGTGTTTCCAGAAATATTTTTCATTTGGTTCTCTTCCATCTGCACCAATAATGAACACTTTTTTGGCTACTGCAGAAGCAATTGGCACCATTAAAAAAGTTAAAATGTTCGAGGATTTTTTTACATAAAATTTATCAATTGAGGGTATATTCAAAGATCTAACAGAAGGCATGCCTATTAATTTACTTTTAAGTTCAGGATAATGAGCAAGTAATAGAGGCATGGCCATATCAGGAACCATCACAAAGCATCCATATTCCCTGACCACATCCAGAACATGATCCCTGAATTGTGCTGAATATTCACAAGGGCTAAAATGGAACACAGGATCCGCAAAAACCAGTAGATCAGGTCCATTTACAGACTCCAAAAAAGTATCATTTTTCACAGTACTATTGCAGATTACCTTGAAACAATCGTCCCCATAATCAAATTCCTTGTATCGATCAAAAGAAGGACCTGTTGCGAAACAACAGGCTTTATGTTTATACTTATTCTCTTCGAGTAGGTAAGAGAGATTTTGTTTTGAAATTGATCTGAATTGTTCAATTTCTTTTTTATCAAATGTCTTATAGTATCCATCTTTCCATATGTTAGCTTCTTCAAAAGAGAAACAATATGGATCGATTATCATTGTTTTATGTAATCTCAAAAATATAGCAGGGTCGCGAAAAGCTTCAGTTCTCGTAACGAGTATTAAATCGGAATTAAATTTATCTCTTGCTTCATTTTCGTCAATAAAGACAACATTGCTTAGACTATTCAGATAACACCGTTGGTTAGGCGTAGCGGATAGTGATTTAGGATCGATATCTTTCAAATTTTCAGATACCGTCACAAATATCGAAAGATTCTCCTTAGAAGGGAATCCCCAAGCCAACCGATTGATATAGTCTGCTAATTTATTCTTATCATCAATTGCCGGATAAACTAAAATGGAATTTACAGACCCGCCTATGAATTTATCTGCGATTATTCTAGTACCAGCATAAAGCAAGTAAATCCGGAATTTTCTTTTAATAGCTGGAAGATCTCTTTTTCCATACGCCACTTCACTCATAATTTATTCCTTAATTGTTTATAAAGTGTCTCAGCCAGTATAAAATCTTCCGGTTCATCTATATCAATGGATTCAAGCTTGTTCATTTCAAACATCTGTGGTTTCAAGCCAATTCGCCGATTCCCAGTATTTTTGAAAGATTCTCTGGAAAAAATATAGACGTTCGAATTTTCCTCAAACAAAGGAGGTAAATCCTGTGTTCGGAGAAGTTCCTGAGGATTATGATTAACTGGTTCACCATTTTGCCAGTAAAGACGTGTTTGTAAACGATTTACAGAAAACAAAGAGTCGAATTTGCTCAAATTTCTAAAATATGTCTCTATGGCACAATCAATGGTATCTGTTGTCAGCAGTGGATTAGTACTGTGAGTCTGAAGAAAATGTTCTCCTTCAAATTTTGATATGTCATGGCCTATGATATCGTTCATAGCCACGAGATCACCCATTAATTCTTCAGGACGTTCAATTATTCTCACATTGTCAAAATGGGATATTGCATCCTCTGAGATCTGTTTGCTGTCAGTGTTGATGCACACTTCTTTTATGTATTTGGATTGAGTCAAGGATTCCATTATTCGATGGAAGAGAGGTTTGCCGCAGAAGTCTCTCATATTCTTGTTAGGGACTCTTTCTGAATGTTTTTTCATTGGGAGGAGAGCTATAATATTTTTGTTCATTATATGCCTCAATTAATTGTTTTGGAAATTTCGATCAATTTACTTGCAACATTTGACCAACTTTGTTCTTGCTTCATATTAGATAGGCCAATTTTGAAAGATTCAATCTCCTTTTTGTCCAGTTCAAAAAACCTCTCAATTGAATCTACAAAACTGTTGATATTTTCAGCTTCAAAAGTAAGTCCTAAATTAAATTTATTAATAAATTCACCAATCTGCCCATGTTCTGGTCCTATGACAGGTAGACCAAACTCCGCAGCATTTGCCAGAACGCCACTCGCACCTATAAAACTTTTGTTATAAGGTAGTACTAATACATCTGCTGCAGAAAAATAATTCTGGTAATCTCCGTATGAAGAATTATCTTCTAGTGATATTCGTGTGTAGGAATTATCCCATCCAATAGAACTGATCAACGAATCAACACTGTAATCTAGAATATGAGACATTGATCCTGCGAGTAGGAAGAAATATTTTTGCTCATCTATTTTTTTCAAAGATTCAATTATTAGATCAATACCTTTGTCCTTTCGCATGGTTCCAATAAACAAAATAATTTTCTTATTCGTATCTATATTTAAGTTTTTTAATGCTACCTTTTTGTCAATCATTTCACAATTTGTTGCCAGACCATAGGGTGTATAGAATAATTTGTCAGGTTTCAGCTGTACCTTATCTTCATAAAATTCATACAGTGCTTTGCTATGAAATAGAATATTTATCTTATTTAGCATTATATAGTAATATATTCTGTACAAGAAGTTGATTCTTTTTGGTAGTTTTGTATTTCCATTTGTGTATACATGGACGTCTACTAATGTATTCTTAGGAATTATACCAAAAAGTGATGATATGAAAAGTCCAATATTGCGGGGGAAATCATGAATGAATATTAAATCGTAGTTTTGACAGTCATTATTTAGTTTGATTGTAATAAAAATAAGAACCGTTTCCAGACTATCTTTTATTCTTAATGTGACATGCCGCGATACTTTTAAGAGATTTTTCGAAATTATACCTATAGAGCTGATGTTGTTCAATATATTGTTAAATCTCCCCATTGTATTTACAAAAAAAGGGAACATAATATAATCAGAAATAAGTTTGTTCTTTAAATCATATTCGCTAATCCAATTGTGTCCAGTAAAACCATTATGCATACCTTCATTTATTACACCTTTAATAGTGAGTTCTTTTACAACATTATTTGAAAAAGATGAATGGTGTCCAGGTAAATGTAGTTGAGGCATTAAGTGGAATATTTTTGTATTTTTCCCATTCATAGTTTAACACTCGCAATATCTTACTGGGTATTGAATTGCATTAATTAATTTCAAGAGATAAATTAGATGATAAAAGTATTATCTGGTTTAAGTATTTAATCAAGAAAATGAATCTTGTATATTAGTATTGTTATCCCAAAAGTGTTACTTTTGTCTTTTTCCCAGTGCTGGAATGAAGGATAGCGTCAAAGAAATATATTTTTTGCCTAATGATTCTCCATATTCTACTAATTTCTCCAAAAATAAACAATGTTCTTCATAATAATCTTTGTAATCCCTGTCTCTAAAAAATGAGGGATGGGTTTCAAATGCTGTCTGCATTAAATCACTATATTGTGCTGAAGAACTGTGTTTCCAAAAGTATTTTTCATCGGGATTTCTTCCATCGGCTCCAATTATAAAAATTTCATTTGCAATTGCTGAAGCTACTGGAAGCATAAAAAGTGTCAATATATTAGAAGATCCTTTTAGTACATAGTTTTCAGGAGTTGGGAAATTGAACTTACTTCCAACTGGCATCCCAATTAAATAATCCGTGAGTTCAGGGTAATGGGCAAGCAACAACGGAACAGTAACATGCGGTACCATCACGAAACATTTATATTTTTCAACTACTGCTAATACATCGTCCCTAAAACAAGCTGAATACTCACAGGGACTAAAGTGAAAGACAGGATCGGCAAATACCAATAAATCTGGTTTTTTAATGTGCTTTAAAAACTTTTCGTTTTTCACCGTACTGTTACAAATGACCTTGAAGCTCTTTTCTTCAAAATCAAAGTCTCCATATCGGTCAAATGAAGGACCTGTAGCAAAACAGTATGCTTTTGTATTATGTTTATTTTTTTGTAATAAATTTATATAATTTCTCTTAGAAAGAGATTCAAATTCTAGTAGCTCACTCTGAGTGAATGCCTTATAAAATCCAGATTTCCAAACATTTGATTCTTCTAATGAAAAATATTGCTTGTCAGCTACGATTGTTTTATTGAGGTTCAGGAGGATTGATAGATCCAATAAAGAAGAAGATTTAGTTATTAAGATTAAATCAGCTTCTGACATTTTGGTTTCATCTGGGCTAACAAGATCAATATATATGGAATCTTTCAAATAATTTCTTTGAGTAGAAGGAGGTTTTAATTTACTAATATCAATATCTTTGAGTTCTTTTGTAACACTTACCTTTAGATCTAAACCATCTTTATTTGGAAATCCCCATGCCAGACGATTGAGGAAATCAGCCAATTCGTCTCTACTTTGAATTGATGGATATGTCATTATTTTATTAACTTGCCGATTATTATTTTTGGTTAGGATTTGAAAGACTTTGCGGAAACCAATGTAAAAAAAATTGACTATTGATCTACGTTTAATGGCCGCAGTATTCCTTTTCCCATATGCAATTTCACTCATAATATACCCTTAATTGTTTGTAAAGTGTCTCAGCCAGTATAAAATATTCCGGTTCATCAGTATCGATAGCTTCAAGTTTATTTATCTCAAAAATTTGTGGTAAATCTTGAGTAAATAGTCATTTTGTGGATCATAGTTATTTGTGTTACATTTTACCACTATGATCTTGTTTCTACTATGTGTCTGAAGAAGATGTTTTCCTTTAATTGTAAATCATGGGTAATAATTTTGTTTATGGAGACAAGGTATCCAATAATTGTAGGTGAGCTATTAATAATCTAAACATTTGCAAAAATTCCCCCACGATATGTTTTGAGAACTTCGCCATAAGTATCTATAGAAGCTTTCTCGACATATTTTGGATTAATAAAGTTTACCTTGTATAATGATAAAGAGGTTTGTTAGCAAAACTTTTCATCTTTTTCTTAGGCACACTTTCAGATTAGTTCTTTTCATTTTTTCTTTTAAAAAGTATGTCTGCACCGTATTTTACTTCGTTAATAATTTGGGATATTTCAAAATAGACATCCAACACTTGCAGAGTTTTTAAGATGTTTTTGTCTAGAAAACTCATTTCGAAAATAGCATATTCAGTTTTAGCTAGACTCTCCTTTGCACCTTCCAGCATATAATACTCATGACCTTGAATATCTACTTTCAGTAAATCGATATGGTTTATATTATTCTCACGGCAAAACCTGTCAATAGTGATTGATTTTACATTTTCTTTGATTATTGAATCATTTGTTGTAAAGGGCAATACGTTCTCCTTGATTAACGAATTTGTTTGTTGACTGCAAGGATTGATATAAAATTCTAACTCCTTATTATCAGAATCGGAAACTACTTTTTGAATTATTTCCCATTTTTCAAATGCAAATAAGTTATGTTTAATTACTTGATTAAGATGCTCTGAAGGCTCAAATATATATAGTTTTGCTTGAGGGTGCCTTTTTTTTACAAAGTATGCAAAGATACCACAATTTCCACCAACGTCTACAATAATATTGAGATCTTTACGCAACACATCTGCCATTTTTTCCATTTTTTGTGTTGAATGCATGATGTGATAATAACTAGAATTATCATTATTTATATATAATTTGTGATATTTATACTTATACTTAATAATCGGTTTTTTCATAATCTTTTGATACATGACATAAGAAGAATAAAAAAAACCCATGAATTTAATAAGTTTGTAATATGTGCTTAAGGTTCCTAAAATATTTCTTACAGCTATCATTTTGCACCAGCATTTTTTAAAATCAAATATCATATATATAAGTGTTTATGCTCTATAGGGAGTCTATATTCATATTTTATTTTTTAAACTATAAAGTTGTTTAAGAATTATTGCTTTTTTCATTTATATATTCCAAAAATAACAGTTGGATTGTTTATAATAAGTTTTATTGATATTTTTAATAATTTAAAAACTACTTAAATCGGTCCTATATTCTTGCAAGTGTTCAAAGAGAACTTATAATCAATATCATTTACTAGTTCTCATTTTGGAAAGTATTATTTTAATAAACTATTAAATTCAGTTGAAGTTATCACTATCAGAAATATAGCTTGAGTTTGATAAAGTTAATTGCAAATGTTGATTCAGATTTGTATCATAGAAGAACGCTGTTAAAACTCCATTTGTCCTTATAAAATTATATGATATATTATAATTGTAAGATTTTTTCTGGCATAAAGTTATGAAATCAAATAAGATTATCATTGCGTAACATTAGAATATTATATTAGTATAGCTTTTCTAGAAATTTGGATTCCATCTCAAACTTTAATTATTTCTTTTAATAAATTAAATTCCTTATTTTCAAACCCTTTTAGGAAAAATAAGATTACAAAATAAATTGCAGCGCCAATTCCAACTGAAAATATGATATCAAGTAATCCTTTTGGATTTAATTCCAGAATAATTAAAGACATAAACAATGAAGCTAAGATGGTTTTTATTATGAACCTCCTATTTATGTCGAATCTTAAATGCTTAGATGAATAATAGGAGACAAAAATAAGACTAAATGTAAATGCAAACACCGTTGTAATAGCTGCCCCCATCATCCCCATATAAGGTATAAGTATAAAGTTTAGCATAATATTTAATATTGCAGAAATTATCCAAATTTTACCTAAAATCATTGTTTTCTTTTCCAAAATAATTATTTGTTGAACAATCGTATAAATTCCAAAAAGCAATGTCCCTAGTGCAATGAAAGGTGTGATCAAGTAACTCTCAGAAGCAATTTCGGAGGTCGATAATGCTACTAGTATGGGCCTTGATAATAAAGAGATTCCAAATACACATGGAATTGCAATTGTTAGAAAATATTTCATAGAATAACTTAATATTATTTTTACTTCTTCTAGGTTGCCTTCATCATAAGACTTCGATAAAACTGCAGGAAGTATAAAATTAAGTGGAACAAAAAACATACTTATTAGAGCCCCAAGTGAATATCCGGGAGAGTAATATCCAACATATGCAGTTCCTAATAAGATTCCAATTATGTAACGATCGCTAGAATTTACTATCCACTTCGATAGTGTATCAGGTATAGTTGGTACTCCAAAATTAAGATATTCTTTTAAATTGGAAAATCTTGGAATTTTTATGCCTATTTCTGATATTAGGAAAATGTAAGTAATTATCAATATTATAATTGAAGCTAACAATAGTCCTATTGTGGCTCCAATTATGCCTTTGCCCAATAACACATAAAATGAAACTAAGGAAATACTGAGGCAAGTTTTTGAAAATGATAGAATGGAATACTTTTTTATCTGCTGCGTTGCTCTATAGTAGCTAATAATAAAATAATTTAAAGATTCGATAAAAATAATTAAAGATAGTATTTTTACAATAATAATTTTACTATCAAACAAAATTGATGCGATTGTTTCTGAGAAATTATATATAAGTATAGTTGTAACTGAAGTAGTAATTAGTATTATTACAAACAAAGAATAAAAGAAGTCTTGAACGTTTCTCTTTTTTTCAATTGATGGCAAAAATCGGACCATAGTATATGGTAGTCCAAGAAGTACTACTGTAGGAACTATTCCGATTGTAACATTTATTTGAGCCCACATCCCATATTCTTCAATTGGAATATTTTTGGTTAAAATTGGAAGTAAAATGATTCCACTTAAGCTTACAATAAGATTTGTTATACCAATTAATCCTATTCTCTGCACAAAGAGTTTGTAATTATTCATTTTTATATCTCTAATGAAGTATATTGGACAAGTATCGGTTTTTACTGATTTGAGTCCACACACTTTATTAAACGTTTGAGAGTTGATTAATTTCGTTTTTAAGTAATTTACAACCATCAAAATTCAAATTTTGTCCTCATGCATTTCAAAGTCATAATATTAGTAATTCAGAACGAGGTTAATTCAATTTATTTGATGTTTCGAGATTTTATCCATATCATCTTTAACCATCATTTTCACCAATTCACTGAGACCGATCTTGGACACCCATCCCAATTTATTTTTAGCTTTGGTTGGATCTCCAATTAGTATGTCTACTTCAGTTGGCCTGTAATACCGCGGATCGATCTCAATCAGCACATTGCTGGTTTCTCTATCCACTCCAACTTCATTCACACCTTCCCCTTGCCATTCGATCTCGACATCCACTTCCCTAAATGCAAGTTCCACAAATTCCCTTACAGAATGCGTCTCACCTGTAGCGATCACATAATCATCAGGTTCATCCTGCTGGAGCATTAGCCACATGGCTTCCACATAATCCCCTGCAAATCCCCAGTCCCTCTTTGCATCAAGATTTCCAAGGTAAAGTTTGTCCTGAAGACCTTTTTTGATATTCGCAACTGCCATTGTGATCTTCCTTGTAACGAATGTCTCACCACGTATCGGGGATTCATGATTGAAAAGAATACCATTGCATGCAAACATGTCATAGGCTTCACGGTAGTTCACCGTTATCCAGTAGGCGTATAGCTTGGCTGCTGCATAAGGACTCCTTGGGTAG
Organism: Methanococcoides sp. AM1; assembly: GCF_900774055.1. Lineage (NCBI taxonomy): Archaea > Methanobacteriati > Methanobacteriota > Methanomicrobia > Methanosarcinales > Methanosarcinaceae > Methanococcoides > Methanococcoides sp. AM1. The sequence goes on from NZ_CAAGSW010000001.1 coordinate 393,011, forward strand.
AACGGAGTTGTTTCCTTTTGGGGGATCTCTTGGACCTTTCCGTAAAGTTCGCTGGTCGAGGCTTGGTAGAATTTGGTTTTATTTTCAAGACCAAGTATGCGTATAGCTTCCAGAAGCCTCAGACTTCCGATGGCATCGGAGTTTGCCGTGTACTCCGGGGTTTCAAATGAGACCTGCACGTGGCTCTGCGCTGCAAGGTTGTAGATCTCGTCTGGCTGGGTTTCCTGAATGATCCTGATAAGGTTCGTGGAATCGGTCAGATCACCGTAGTGCATGAAGAAGTTCACGTTTCTCTCGTGTGGGTCCTTGTAGAGGTGATCGATACGTGCAGTATTGAATGAGGAGGATCTCCTTTTGATGCCGTGTACAATATATCCCTTGTCAAGCAGGAACTCTGCAAGATATGCTCCATCCTGGCCTGTGATTCCGGTGATCAAAGCTGTTTTTGTCATATGTATTACCCTGGAATTTATGAATCTGATAAATGATATTATTGCGTGATTAAATAGTTTCTGCACATTAAAATAATTGTAAGATTTGGATGGCGAATTAAGAAAGGGTTGTGCAGACTTCAGTCCTTTCTTTTAATTTCTCCCATACTCATCATCAAACCGAACAATATCATCCTCTCCAACATACTCCCCAAGCTGCACCTCAATGATCTCAAGAGGCAATTTTCCCGGATTTGACAACCTGTGCCTGATACCACCCTTGATGAACGTACTCTCTCCTTGCCTAAGGAAATACCTCTCACCATCATTCTCAACGCAGGCCATTCCTTCAACAACAACCCAGTGTTCACTCCTGTGATGATGCATTTGAAGACTCAGTTTCTTGTGTGGAAATACAATTATGTTCTTGATCTTATGCCGTTCTGAATTTTCCAAGATCGTATATGAACCCCAGGGCCTGTATACGGTCTGGTGGAGCTGAACTCTTTCATCTTTCTCATCCTTGAGAGCAGATACAACCTCTTTCACCTTCTGGCTGCTTTCCCTCGGACAGACAAGCAGTGCATCCGGAGTGTCCACAACGACCATGTCTTTGACATCGATCATTGAAACGATCTTTTTAGGTTTTGAATAAACGAGATTAGCAGTTGAATTGACCAGCATAGCATCGCAATTGTAGATGACATTACCATTTTCGTCTTTGTCGAACTCATTGTAGATCGCATCGAAGTTTCCAAGATCATTCCAGCGGTGATCGATCTTTACAGTAGCCACACGACCTGACTGCTCCATGATCCCATAGTCAATTGATATAGATGGCACCTTGCCATAGATCTCCTGTATATCCTCGGAGTTTTCAAATACATCAGATACATCCGGAGCATGAGCTTTCAGTTCACTAAAGAAAACTTCCGTATCAAAGAGGAACATCCCGCTGTTCCAGAGACACCCTTCTTTGATGTACTTTTCAGCAGATTCGAGATCGGGTTTTTCCTTGAACTCCGATACCTTATATCCGACCCCAAGAGAATCACCTGGTTTGATGTAGCCATACCCTGTTTGTGGTGATGTTGGGGAAATACCAAAGGTTACCAAGTACTCGGATGCAAGATCTTCTGCACTCGCAATGGTTTCCATTGCATTAGTATCGAGAACATGGTCTGATGAAAAGATACCAACAACAGACCTTCCGAACTTCTTAGTGATCTCCAGCATCCCATAGCATATTGCAGGAAGGGTGTTCTTGCCCTCAGGTTCGAGGAGGAGATTTTCAACAGGGAGTTCATGACCCAGTTCTTCGATCTGTCCGATAACGAAGAACTTCTGTGATTCATTTGTTACTACGAATATCTCGGAGATATCGGATACTTCAAGGCACCTGAGGACGGTGTCCTGGAAAAGTGAAGTATCGTTCAATTTCAAGAACTGTTTTGGATATTTTTCGCGGCTTAAGGGCCAGAGACGTGTTCCCGAACCGCCTGCTAGGATGATGGATCTTATGTTCTCAGCTCCGTGATCAAACAAGTTTGATGGAATAGATTTGATTAACATCACATAATCTAAATTTAGTGTTAATTAATGGAATAACACATATTAAGTTCTTTTGTGCTAATGCGTAGTTGAAAACAAAAGGATTCAGGGCAAAATAAGAAAAAACCATTTTAGACAACTCAATTAACAGGAATTCAGAAAATAGAACATTGAGAGTAAATTCCATCACAAAGATTGTTACAACGGAAGTATACCCAACAACTGCAGAATCCCGAAGTTCCCCCAGATGACCATCAGATTGTTAACAACAAGGAACACACCAACAAAAGTGATAACTCCCCTGACCATTGGCCACATTTCAGACACCTTTGAATCGTAAGACATGAGGTCCTTGTAGAACCAGTATACTATAAAGACAAACGCAAGCTTCAGGACAAAGAATGCCCACACACCGAACTCTGCGATGATCAGGGCCAGGAACCCATTCTCTTCAACCCCAATGCTCAGTGCCTGAGCTGTTGTGATGAAATCACCGAGTACGTAGAATAACAGAATGTACCTGATATCATAAAGGAAGCTATTGAACTCCCTGAGGGAATACCAGTTCTGTGTGGAAAACTCCTGCTGCATAAATAACAATATTTGTGTACATTGTTATGTATGAAATGTCCACATAAATTCATTTCATGTACACACACTCGTTCGCATCGTCTGCTGGCAGCGATACACAGGAACATCACTCAAAAAAGAATTGCCATGTAAGCTTATGTAGTAGAATAACAAATCCAATTACATGGAACAAAAAAAGAATACACATGACATTACCTCATCACTTGCTGACAACAACTGTGATGCATTCCTGATGATAGGCAATTCGAATAATGCAGACATATATTATTCGACACATTTTCTTGCAGGAGATCCTTTCACATACATACAGATGAAGCAGGGAGAGGAGAGCCTCATTGTCTCTACTATGGAGCTGAACAGAGCAAAGATGGAATCCAGGGTGTCCAATGTACACACCATGCAGGAATATGGATATCCTGAAAAACTGAAAGAAAGGAAAGACGGTGAGCTTGCGTACTGTGACTGCCTTGCTGCAATTTTCCAGCAGAAAAAAGTCAGGCACATAATGGTGCCACATGATTTTCCGCTTTTTACTGCCCAGGCGTTGAAAGAATTGGGATTCTCAGTGATCCCTGCGAAAAGCCCTTTTAAAGAAATGAGAAAAGAGAAGGCATCGGAAGAGATCGAAAAAATCAAAGCGTCCCAGTATGCCTGTGAGAAAGCAATGGAAGCTGCCATCGGACTGGTCGATGATGCCAGAGTGGATAATGGGGTTCTTTACTCCGGAGAAGAAGCACTTACATCGGAAACCATCCGTGCGACAATAGAGCACACCCTTCTTGACTACGGATGTGAAGCTGAAAGCACCATTGTAGCTTGTGGATTGAAGTCATCAAACCCCCACTGGGAAGGAGAGGGAAAGATCACCGTCAACCAGCCGATCGTCATCGACATATTCCCGCGCAGTAAGAAAAGCAGGTACTTTGCAGACATGACAAGGACCGTCCTTAAAGGAGAGGCTTCGAAGGAACTGGTGGACATGTATGAAGCAGTGCATGCTGCACAGGAGGCAGCTTTTGCCGTATTGAAACCCGGAGCGCTCTATAGCGAAGTACATAACGCAGTTTGCGATGAGTTCGAAAAACGAGGTTATGAAACCATCAGGAACAACTCGGAAGTTGGGTTTATCCACTCAACCGGGCATGGCGTGGGGCTGGACATCCATGAACAACCTTCTGTGGCAACGCAGGACGGAGAGGTCGAGATCGGCCATGTGGTCACTATTGAACCAGGACTTTACTACCCGGAACTTGGCGGAATACGCCTTGAGGACATGGTCGTGATCACAGAGGACGGATTTGAGAATTTAACAAAAATGGAAAAGGAATTTGTAGTTTAAGTCTACTAAGACCAATCATATATCAAAAGCTGGTGCAGACATATGGAAAATAAACTTCATGAGATCGAGGAGATAATCGGAAAGTACAGGAAGGCCGGAGAGATCCTCTCTACAGTAAGAAGCGAGGCAAAGGATAAGATCAAGGTCGGAGCAAGCCTTCTGGAAGTTGCAGACCATGTAGAGCAGAGGACCATCGAGCTTGGAGGCTTTCCTGCCTTCCCTTGTAACATTTCAAGAAATGACGAAGCTGCGCATGCAACACCACTTGCAGGAGATGGAACGATCTTTGCGGAGGATGTCGTAAAACTTGACCTTGGAGTTCATATTGATGGCTATATTGCAGATTCTGCCCTTACAGTAGATCTTACAAATGAGAATGCCGATCTTGTAAAGGCATCCGAGGCCGCATTATATGCAGCCATCGACACAGTAAGAAGTGGTGTGAACACAGCAGAACTCGGAGCAGTCATTGAAGATACGATCCATGAACATGGATTCAAGCCGATCGTCAACCTTACCGGCCATGGAGTCGGGCAATACCTCGCACATGTGCCACCAAGCATCCCGAACAGGCATATCGACCACGGTGCAGTACTTGAGACCGGAGACATCATTGCCATTGAGCCTTTTGCCACGGACGGGGCAGGCATAATCTCTGACGGGGCACTGACGGAGATATTCTCGCTGGTAGGGAGCAAGCCAATACGCTTACCTGCAGCAAGGAAAGTACTGAAAGAGATCGAACCATACCGGACACTTCCTTTCGCAAGAAGATGGCTTACCTCAGACAAACTGGACTATTCACTTATGCAGCTCGAGAGGGCAGGGATCATCACATCATACCCTGTGCTCAAGGAAATTGAGGGGGGTCTGGTCTCCCAGACAGAACATACTGTTATTGTCACCGATGACGGCTGTGAGATAACCACTAAATGAAAGGCCGGTAAAATGAGATCCGCACTGATAATGCTACTGGCAATTATATGCATCATGTCAGTTGTACCAACCTCATCTGCATTTACATGGACCAATACTATTGTCCTGGAAGAGAACGGGATGTCATGGAATTACACTGAAGGCTACACCGGCAAGGTAGCCACAGCATACAGGGCATTTATCGATTCCGAAGTTGGGAACAAAGACAACCATATCAGTGCCTGGGAACTCATGAAAGTGGACCGCCTCACGAGGAACAGGCTCAAGACATCGCTTACGGAAGAACTTGATGTCACATTTGATAGCAACTCAGATGACGTACATACCACAGATGTGGATGCAGATATCTCACTGGACGTCCTGGGAAGCACTTCCAAGACAGAAGACATCAATAACATGTATTTTGTCACCTACAGTTTTGACAGGAACTTCTTTGACATGGGCGATAGCATGACCTTTGACGGGGAACCGAAAACAGAGGTCACCATCACCATGCCGGCAGGTGCAAAAATGCTTTCATACGATGGCGTCAAGATCAAGACAATTGATACAAAGAACAACAGGACAGTTGTCAATGGTTTCTTTGAAGAGGAAGGGAAGATCACTATCGATTATACCAGGAAAGAAGCTGAGATCGATGTTGAAACTGAAGACGATGAAATACCAGAGTGAGAAAGTCCTGAAAACATTAATATAAAGTGAAAGATTCCTTTTGTTCATGATAATAGAACAGATACCACTTGAAAATGGCACTGCTATTGGACTGAAGCTCGAGATGCAGAACGCCCCCCTTCTTGTCATAAGAGCTGACAAGGGGTTTGTTATGTGCGGATACCTCGACACTGAGATGGCAAATAAGCTAGGCGATGTTGCAGCGAAGGTCAGAGGCGTGAACAATTTTGAGGATGTTTTGCACGCCGAAGTGCTGGATGTCACAAACCACGCAAAGGCTATTGGCATCAAAGCCGGCATGAAAGGACATGAAGCACTTGAACTGATGTTCTGAGAACATCTCGTTTTTACCATGTTATACGCATTTGAACTTTCAGGCGAACATGAAGACCTGCCGCGAGCAGAAGTTCTTGCCTGCCTTGACCTTGTTGAGCTTGAATATGAAGAGAACGACTACTTTGACCAGTGTCTTGTTGTGGACGTTGAAGGTGATCCACAGGAAGTGGAACATAAGCTCAATTACGTCGCTGAACGAGTTGCAATGGCACATCACATACTGAAGGTCATTGAGGTCTGTCCTGCAGATGTGGACACTATTCTTGAGGTCGCTGAAAGGATTGACGTATCCGACCACATCAATGAGAAACAGAAATATGTAGTGCGTGCAAAGCGCATCAAGCACAATTCCACTATTGTCTGTGCAGATATGGAAAGGAGTGTTGGAGGCGCCATCTACAGGAAAGGCTTTAATGCGAACCTGAAAGAGCCTGATGTTGAGTTCAGGCTGATCCTCTCTGAAAAATGTGTTTTTGGCTCCGTTATTGCATCCGTGGACCGCAGTGCCTATGAAGCACGTGCCCCTCACAAAAAACCATTCTTCTACCCAGGCGTGCTCCGACCCCGTGTGGCACGTGCACTTGTGAACATGGCCATGGTCAAAGAAAAGGACATTGTGTTCGACCCCTTCTGTGGTACCGCAGGTATACTTGTGGAAGCAGGTCTTGTCGGTGCAAAAGTGATCGGACTGGAAGTTCGCTACAAGATCGCTGTCGGCGCACATATGAACCTGCAGCATTTCAATACCGACCACACCATGATGCTGGGAGATGCCTGCAGAGTACCTCTTGTAGACGCTTCGGTTGATGCAGTCATCGCAGATCCTCCCTACGGCCGCTCGGCAAGGATAGAAGCAGAATCACTCCACCACCTCTACGAGGCCTCTTTTGCTGAGATGTACCGGGTCCTGAAACCAGGTGGTACAACCATAATCGTCTCAGAGATAGATATTGCTGAGTTCGTAAGGGATGCAGGCTTCGTCACTAAAGCGCAGTATTTACAAAGGGTGCACAAGAGCCTGACACGGAAAATAACCGTACTTCAAAAACCCGAATGATCAAAGCATAATTATTATGCAAACGATCATTTTCATACAAATGACCAATTGTCTTACAGACCATCACTTCTGCACAGAATCCTGTATCAGGTACCAGTAAGCTGAAAGCTCACGATCATAGTAGCTTCGGTCCCCGAACCTGTAGTCGATCATCTGCCAGAAGCGTGGGCTGTGCCTTAATTCTATAAGATGTGCCATTTCGTGGAAAACCACATACTCGACAAGGTCTTCAGGCAGGTGCATCAAATGCCTGTTGAAGTTCAGCCGGCCAGCGGAACTGCAACTTCCCCATTTTGTCCTCATTTTCCGGAAGGTCACTTTCTCGGGGCTAACACCAAGCTCATTGGCCATCTTAGTGGTGAAAGAAAGAACAAGTTCCCTGAACTCAGCATCGCGCCTGTCTACGAGCTTTTTGGAAGCGGCATTTTCAATTGTTGCCAGTGAATCTGTGTAACGCCTGTAAACCCACAGCTTATGCCGCAGGATAAGTTGCTCATGGTCCGGAAAGCTTTTTGGAACAACGACGTTCAGCCTTCCGACCCGGAATTCCAGTCGTGCACGTTTCACCTTGCGATGGCTAAGACTGTAAGGGATAGCAATCCCATTGATACCGATATGATGATCTGAACTCATAGCTCATCTGAAGGTGGAATTATTGGAAGAAGATGCTCCAGTACATCGGCCATGACCCTGTAGCGTACAAGATGATCGTGGACACGCTCATGCGCCCTGCGTATGGCATAACCGTCCTCTATCCATTCAATAGGTATCGGATAGTGCACATCCATGAAAACGAGGCCGTACGCATGTGCAGGTTCCAGACCTTCCTCGTAGGAATCCGGATCAAGCATCTGTTCCAGCCATTCTTCATCACGAACTCCGCTTCCCACCATCATTAAGGCAGTTACTATCTTGCGGACCATGTTCCACAGGAAACTGTTCGCCTCAACATCGATGCGTGTCAGGTTACCACTTACCCTCACATCTATACGTTCAACTGTCCTGACAGTGGTCCTGCCTGGAGCGGTCGTGCAGAAATTAGCAAAATCATGACTTCCGATCAGAAGCTTTGAAGCAGAACGGATCTTTGAGATGTCATATTGCTCACCGCACATGATGTAACGGTAGCTTCGACTTACAGCATGCCTGCGAGGGTCGAAATTATCGGGCACCAGTGAATGTGCCCATGCCCAGATGGTTCCCGGGAGCTTTGAGTTGATCACACGGGGTATCGCCAGATTGGGCACATCAGTGTCAAAGGCAATTACCTGCCCCATGGCATGGACTCCGGCGTCTGTGCGTCCGGAACTGATAAAATTAGCTGACTTTGGATCTTTTATGATCTCCAGCTCTTTCAATGTTTTGAAAAGCTCACCCTCTATGGTTGGAGCCTGAGGCTGGACCTGAGATCCACTGTAGTTTGATCCGACATATGCAATTTTAAGCGCAACTCTCATTGAATCACTGATGCCACATATAGACCTCTATCTATAATATAATTACCATAATTCCACACATATTCGAGTACATAGAATAACATTGTGAATATATTTATTATCTTTTTATGAAAAGAGAACATGCCTTATATTCATGCCACAAGTTTAAATACCAGATAATACAATCTAATCTAAATTTTTGAGGCGAAACTATGATATCAAAACAACAGATCTCCGAGATAATAAGCAAGTACGATCTAGATGATCTTGCTATTGCAACCGTCTGCTCACACTCAAGCCTCCAGATCTTTGATGGAGCCCGTAAAGAGGGATTGAAGACAATCGGGATATGTGTAGGCCAGCCTCCGCGTTTTTATGATGCTTTCCCAAAAGCAAAACCTGACGAATATATCGTTGTTGAAAGCTATGCCGACATTCCAAAGATAGCACAGGAACTTGTCGAGAAGAACGCGATCATAATACCTCACGGTTCTTTTGTAGAATACATGGGTGGTAAGAACTTCGCAGACCTTCCGGTCCCAACCTTTGGTAACCGTGAGGTCCTTGAATGGGAATCTGACAGGGAAAAGGAGAGGGAATGGCTTGAAGGCGCAGGCATCCACATGCCAACAAATGTCCCAGACCCAAAGGATATTGATGGACCTGTAATGGTAAAGTACTACGGTGCAAAGGGCGGAAGAGGTTTCTTCATCGCCAAGACCTACGAGGAGTTCATGGAGAATATTGATCCCAATGAGAAGTTCACCATACAGGAATTCATACTGGGAACAAGATACTATCTGCACTACTTCTATTCACCACTGGAGAACGAGGGTTACAAGTTAAGTGAAGGAACCCTGGAGATGTTGAGCATGGACAGAAGGGTCGAGTCAAATGCAGATGAGATCTTCAGGCTTGGCTCACCAAGAGAACTTGAAGAAGCCGGCATACACCCCACATACGTGGTTACCGGAAATGTCCCCCTGGTTGCCAGGGAATCCCTGTTGCCATTGATATTCTCTCTTGGAGAAAGAGTGGTCGAAGAATCCATTAAACTCTTTGGCGGCATGATAGGTCCATTCTGTCTTGAGACAGTGTTCACAGACCATCTCGAAATAAAGGTATTCGAGATCTCCGCGCGCATCGTTGCCGGAACAAACTTCTACATATCGGGTTCACCCTATGCAGACCTAGTAGAATCCGGACTCTCCACCGGCAAAAGGATAGCACAGGAGATCAAACTTGCTAAATCCAGGGGTCAGCTGGATAAAATATTATCCTGAACACACCTGATCATCCACAGAAATGCATCGGAATATATGAGATGCATCTGTGGTAACATAAACCATTAAGAGAAGTAGACCACCTCGAAGTGGTCATAATGGGTGCCGGAGGTTGTCCCGGGCTCAACACTTTTTTAGATATCACCGATAAAGATGCATGCAATGGAACTTAGATTGGACCATGCACGTGTATTAGATATCAGGACATCCCATAAAAAACTAGGAAATCGTTTTCTGATCTTTGAATTGAGAACCAGCATTTACATTTGACAAAGCATCTAAGGAAGATGTACTCCTCCGTATTGCTACCAGTTGTTTACATATTAGGAACCCGCTCAGGATTCCTGCTCCACCATATAGGAAACCTCATTGATCAGTTCAGAGGTTTCGTTCATAAGCTCAATGGTCTTTTCAATAGCTTCGAAATCAATTTCCTGAGAATTGGTTTCTACGAACTCACCAAATTCATACGAACGCTGGAGGAAATCCGCATATTCAGTTGCAACATCCTCTACCGAAGGAGACAATGAAAATCCTTCAAGCTCCTCAAGATATCTTTCGGAATCGTCCTTGAGCTTTATCCCGCCTTCCGTCAGCATGAGACCATCCTTTTCAGAAGCTGCGAGCTTGATAGATTCATAGTCATCAAGGATGACCTCAGCTGAATCCGCGGTCCATCGCAGGAAATCAATATTTTCCATGGTCTGTGAGATCGAGCCTTCGATCTCATTTACACCGTTCTCAATATCTTCACAGCCTGCAACTGACAATGAGAGGAAGACCATTAGTAATACGAGCAGATTTCGATAAAAGCTTAGTTTCATGATCCAGTTCCTGTCAGTTCAATAAATATACACTATAGATGAGCAAATGTCAACAATATATTCAGGCAGTTATCGATATATAAGTATTGACCAGGAACTGCACAACAAGCATACCCAGAAGAGCTGCAAATGGGACCGTCAGGTTATCTGACCTACCAGACCTTGCTTCCACATACATCCCTGCAATAGCTCCTGCAAAAGACAGGAAGCCTGCAAATGGGAAGCCACACATGGTTGCCCCCAGGATACCTGCAGCAGTCCCCTCAATTGTCTTTGAAGAAGCACCATAGCACATCTTGCCGTGAATGCCTATGATCGTAGCAAGGCCATCTCCCACTGCAAGCACAATGATGGAAGCATAGCATAGACCCTCATCCAGCCTGTAGGACAACAACAGAAGCACCAGTATTGATACCAAATAAAGTAAAGGCGCTGAAGCAAATTCTTTGTACTCGTTCTTTTTCCAGAGGACCTTGAAAAGTGAATATGACCTTATTTTTGGTTTTATCAGCTCCATCCCCAGAAAGAGAAAAGTGAGGAACATCACAAGTCCTACTGCGGCACCCTTGCCGGAGTAGACCGCGATCACCGGGAAAAGAGCACCGGAGATGTGTACCACTTTCCTTAATGGCAGGTAGGAAAGGGAGCGCGGAACCGTACATGCAAAATTTATCAGCACCATTTGTTCACCGGTGAAAAATCATATATGCATAGTTATTGATTAGAACTAAATGATAAACCTAAAGGATGATGTTCAAGCCGGCGTGGTCAAAAAGCGCTATATACTCGGCAGAAGGGACGAGAACGAAGAGGGAGTTCTTCATATTGGCAGATACCTGGCCCTTGACAGGTCTTCAGGATCACATGTTGCCATCGACGCACTAAAACCACATGCTATCCTGATATGCGGGAAAAGAGGATATGGTAAATCCTATACCATGGGGACACTCATAGAGGAGATCGCACTTTTGCCAGGGGAAATAAAACAGAATGTGGCATCCCTTGTTATCGACACAATGGGAATATTCTGGACACTTGGAAGAGGCAATGATCCTCAGGCAGACCTACTTCAGGAATGGAACATGGAGCCTGCAGGATTCACTGCAGAGGTCTTTGTTCCTGCAGGTCATGTGGAAGAATATAAGGAAAGGCATATCAAAGTGAAGCCTTTCTCGATACCTGTGGGCCATTTACATGGATATGACTGGTGTGAACTATTCAACATCACAGAAACGTCCCCACTGGGAGTGCTTCTGGTCAGAATAATCGAGAACATGCGGGAAAATGAGAGGATCTTTTCCTTCGAAGATATCATTGCCGGGATCAACACGGACGACAGGTCTGACGATGTTACAAAAATGGCAGCTGAGAACTATTTAAGGACCGCTGCATCATGGGGAGTTTTTGAAAAGGATGCCTGTGGAATTTCCGAACTGGTCAAAAGCGGATGTACATCAGTACTTGATGTGAGCGCTATCGAAAGTAAGACCGTACGCTCTGCAGTAGTGGGCATAATTGCAAGAGATATCTATACCAGACGTTTGCAGGAAAGGCGTTCTTATGAAAGAATGATCATGGGAGATGAGGAGATCGAGCAGAAGATGCCCATGGTATGGATGTTCATCGATGAAGCACACCTGTTCGTGCCTTCAAAAGGAGAGACTCTGGCATCCGACGTCCTTATCAACGAGTGGGTGCGACAGGGAAGGCAACCGGGACTGTCAATAATCTTTGCAACCCAGCGACCTGCGGCACTCCATCCGGACATTATATCCCAGTCAGATATTGTGATATGTCACAGGCTTACTGCAAGGGATGATATTGAGGCACTGGAATCCATACGCCCCACATACATGAAGGAGAACATTGGGGATGCGATCCGGAAAATGGGACTGGAGAGAGGAATAGCATTCGTTGTTGATGACACCTCAGAGAGCACACACCTTGTAAAGATCAGGCCAAGATACAGCTGGCATGGCGGGAACGAGCCAAGTGCATTGAATGAAAGGAGATGAGAATAATGGATATTAAAAGAAGTGCTGACATGGTGATCAACACCTGCATGGGTGCAAAGAAAGGAGAAACTGTGCTTATCGTTACTGACACATGCACTGACGAGATGATCACAAAGGCACTGTATGCTTCTGCGGTCGAAGCGGGATGTGAGGGCCTGATGCTGACAATGGAACCAAGGGAACAACACGGTGCGGAACCGCCTATGCTTGTTGAAGAGGCTATGAAGAACTCCGATGTCCTGCTTGCTCCTGCATCAAAGTCACTTACGCATACCCAGGCACGCAAACATGCATCCGAGAACGGGACAAGAACCGCCACAATGCCGGGAATTACCATCGGTATGATGAAGGAAGGCGGATTGAACGCCGATTATGAGAAGATCAACAGCTTAGCAGATGAACTGCTTGAAACTCTCAAGGGATCAAAGGAAGTACGTATCACCACAGAACTGGGAACTGACCTTGTCATTGATGTTGATGGAGGAGAATGGATGGCGGATACAGGCATATGCCACGAGAAAGGTACGACCACAAACCTTCCGGCAGGAGAGATGTACATCGCCCCGAAGAATGTGAACGGCAAAGCTGTGATCGACGGGTCCATGGGAGGTATCGGATTGCTTGAAGAACCACTGATCATCGAGATCAAGGACAGGAAGGCAGTGAACTTTGAAGGCGAAGGTGCTGAAAAGCTTGAACGAATGGTGAACGATGTCGGAACTGACGGGCGCAACATCGCAGAGCTGGGGATCGGCATCAATCCGGCTGCAATGCTTATCGGAGTTATCCTTGAGGATGAGAAGGTAGGCGGCACGATCCATATCGCACTGGGAGACAATTCCACTTTTGGCGGAGATGTTACCGTTGACCTTCATCTGGATGGCATTATCACGAACCCAAAGGTGCTTGTTGACGGCATTGACCTGAAGGTCGAACGTTTTGCCTGAGAGATGCTAATATTGTGCTAAAGTTATATGTTGACACGGAAATATTATTCCGGTAGAAAGTACTTAAATAACTGAAAGATATAATCAGAGCATACATTTCACACTTACTTGAAAATATCACCGGTGATTATAATGAAAGGAAGAGTATGGAAATTCGGAGATGACGTTGATACTGACGCAGTCATCCCTGGAAGATACCTCATAATGAACACTCCTGAGGAACTGGCGCCGTATACGTTTATCGGAGTACGCCCGGATTTTGCTGAGAACGTTAAGGAAAACGACATTGTTGTTGCAGGCAACAACTTCGGATGTGGCTCATCAAGAGAACATGCACCAATCGCCCTTAAAGGATCAAAGGTCGGATGCGTTATCGCAAAATCATTTGCAAGGATCTTCTTCAGGAACGCAATTAACATTGGTGTTGCACTCCTTGAGTGCCCTGACACCGACAAGATCGAAGATGGAGATGAGATCTCCGTAGACTTTGAATCCGGTACCATCGAGAACCTTACAAAGGGCGAGAAGTACCAGGCTACACCTTTACCTGATTTTGTCCGCGGTATCGTAGATGCCGGTGGATTAAAGGAATACACAAGGAAGATCATTGATTGATCTTACCTTTCCTTTTTGTTCTTACGTTGATACCTCTCAACGTTCACACTACCTGAATAAAATATGAAAATCTACATGGAATAACCAATTGGAGGAAATTTATGGCACAATATAAAGTACCAGTCCTGCCTGGTGACGGAATCGGCCCTGAGATCATAGCTGAGGGTAAGAAGGTCATCGATGCAGCTGGAGAAAAATTCGGATTCGATGTTGACTGGATAGAATACCCACACGGTGCAGACCACTATCTTGAGACAGGTGAACTGATATCCGAGGATTCACTCAAAGAGCTTTCAAATTACGAGGCGATCTACCTCGGTTCTATCGGAGATGACAGGATCGAACCTGGAGTACTTGAGAAAGGTATCCTTCTTGCCGCAAGGTTCTATTTTGACCAGTACATCAACCTGCGTCCTATCAAGCTTCTTGAAGGCGTATGGTGCCCTCTCAAGGACAAGACTCCTAAAGACATCGATTTCGTTGTTGTCAGGGAGAACACCGAAGACTTTTACATCGGTATTGGCGGACGTGCAAAAACCGGGATGAGCAAGGACCTTCTTGAGGTCAACAGGACACTCTACAACGCAAAGTTCGGACTTGACATCGAGACCGACAGTGAAGAGATCGCATACCAGATCGGCATGATCTCAAAGGAAGGTACACAGAGGGTCATGAACTACTCCTTCGACCTTGCTGAGACCAGGAACAAACACGTTTCATCAGTTGACAAGGCAAACGTCCTTTCAGACATCTACGGATTCTGGAGAGAGGAGTTCAACACAATTGCAGCAAACCACCCTGATGTTAAAACCGACTTCAACTTCGTTGACGCTATCACCATGTGGTTCGTCAAGAACCCTGAGTGGTTCGACGTTGTAGTTACCCCTAACATGTTCGGTGACATCATCACTGACCTTGGCGCAATGGTACAGGGCGGTCTCGGACTCGCACCTGGTGGAAACATCAACCCGAACGGTACAAGCATGTTCGAGCCTATCCACGGTTCAGCACCAAAGTACAAGGGACAGAACAAGGTCAACCCTATCGCAACCATCTGGGCAGGCGCAATGCTCATCGAACAGCTCGGTGAGAAGGAAGCTGCAGACTCCATCGTCTCCGCTATCGAGAAGAACATCCTCGAAGCAAAGGTCCAGACCTACGACATGGGCGGCAGCAACACCACATCCGATGTTGGTGACGACATCGCAAGGATCCTGCTCGAGATGTAATTCAGGAACTAACTTTTTCTTTTTTGCCTTCACGTCTGCAAAGGCGTGGAGGAACTTTGGTTTTTAGAATTAATTTTAGTTGTTATTCGTCTTGCGACTTAACTTCGGAATTATTTTGCATCTTTTTTCTAGTAGCAAAGAGATATGCTTCATGTATTGTGAAAATTGATGATACAATATCATATATTATCAAAATTCCTAAAAAAATTAAAAATATACTTGTTGAAGAGATCAATATTTGTTTTGATAAATAAGGGACCAAATATGAAAATTTTGAATTCGACAAAATATGATATTTCACTGTAATTTTTGACATGTAAAGAAGAATCAAGTTGATTACAAATAGAACAAGTAGAATCAAAGTATCTTCTTTTAATTCAGAGACAACTGAATCTAAGTTATTAAAAACTGAAGAATAATCATCATGATTACTATTTTCATTACACAAATTTATAAGTAAACTATACAATCCACTAATAGTACCAATTAGAATAACTTTGTAAAGTGATTGATTCATTCAACATTGAAATTGATTCAATATCTTCTAAACAAATAATATTTAAAAAATAGATGAAAATCCACATAAATACTAATTTTGCAACCAGCTTACTATTAGTAATGTAGAAAGCCATTCAAAACACCTTTATTTATCAAAAATATCTGAAACCGAAGAAATGATAGTTTTTGCAGCCGTCTCAATATTCTTGAATGTACATTTAATTGACAGTGCTTTGTCAGAACTTTTAGTATCCCCCATATCAGTTTTAAGACTCCAATTGCCGCCCCCCTCTTCTGCATATTCAATATAACTTTCTGTGACAGCAGTTTTTTCAATTATTAGGTCACCTTCTTCATTTTCAAGCCTAACTGTTGCAGAAGTATTGTTAAAAAGAGAATGAACTCCCTTTAGTGATTCACGAGCTTTTTTGTTTGCATCTAAAAGATTCGGAGAATTGAGATTCAGTTCTAAAGAGTATATGCTATGAGCACTTTCTATTATGTCCCAAAAAGCATGTCTTTCATCAATTGTTTCAAATTTACAGACAAAACCCTCATCTTTTATTTTTTGAGTTACCATGTTAGAAAGAATACTTAGAAAATCATCGATTTCTCTAAAGACTTTTGATTTTTTTTCAATACAAAAAATATGATTATCGGTATCACAAACAAAGTAAGAATAAGGATACTCGACGGTAGGCCTTTTTTTTAAATGGCCGCCTTCTTTTTTGGGAATTTTAACTTCACCTTTTTTGCAAAAATTACCAAAATAAAGTTGGTCCTGATTTTCTAAGTCTAGCAAAATATATTCAGTGCCACGATTCGTTATATAGTTAGATTCATTTTGGAGAAAAGCATCAATAAATAACTTCTTTTTGCCATCTGGAGTATCATCATATTTGCTTTTAAAAAGCCTCTTTTGTTTTGATTTTATGATGTAGTACCTTAGTGGAATAAACGTTTTATCTGCCATGGAAATCCTCCAAAATACGAACTATTGTAATTTATTAAATGTACTAGAGAAATAAATAATCTGTTATATGAATTTGTCCATATGGATGCTTTAATAAATTTTTAAAACACAAGGATTGATTTATGGCAGCACATAAACCTGAAACCATTGGAAGACTCATAGGCATCCTGATCTGAAAATCCCATACCAGAAAAGGAAACTATATATGAGCAGGAACAAGATATATTATAATGGGCATAATTCGTGCGCCATTGATACAAGTTGACAAAAGGGGCTATTGCGGGGAGAGATCATGAAGATTAAGAGAATTGTAGTAAAGAACCTTTTTGGGACGTTCGACCATGATATCCCGCTGAACATCGATGAGCACATCACAATTCTTCATGGACCCAATGGCATAGGTAAGACCGTGCTGCTCCAGATGCTCAACTCCCTTTTCCGTTCTAACTACTTCGAACTCTATCGCATTCCTTTCAGCAAACTGACAGTTGAATTCAGCGACAGGAGCAAGCTTGTTGTGAAGAAAAAACTACACCTGGAGGAGAATATCCCTCATGTCCCGGAGGATAAAACCTATCGGGAACTGGGATTTGAATTATTGAGACCAGGTAAGAAAAAACAGCTCTACACTGTCAAACCGATCGACATAGAGGAAATGTTCTCATCTTTTAAAGTAGAGCACATGATACCTGAACTTGAAAGGATCGATGACAACACGTGGGTCCATTTCACGACACAGGAAAAACTAACATCCGAAGAAGTGATGAACCTCTTCAGCGACCGTTTGCCACAGAAAAGGAAAGACGAACCTGCCTGGCTTAAGAATGCACTGGATTCGATCAATATATGTTTCATTAAGACACAGCGCCTTTTGAGCATCTCGTACTCACAACCGGTAGAAACAGAGAGGAAAACCTCTGTAACCCCTTCAGTGATCAGTTATTCCGAAGAACTGGCAAACCTGATGCAGCATAAACTTGCAGAGTATGCAACCCTTTCACAATCCCTTGACCGGGCCTTCCCTGGCCGGATGCTAAAGAACGGGGAGCATCCTGAAATATCCATAGAGAAACTAAAAAAGGAATTAAAGGATCTGGATCAAAAACGCAAATGCCTTATTGACGCAGGATTCATTGATACTGAAGAAGGAATTGACGTTGATGAGCTAAAAGAGATCAATGAAAAGAACAAGAATTTCCTGCAGCTATACATCGAGGATGTCAAACAAAAGCTCAGCGTCTTTGATGAGCTTACCCAGAGAATAGACCTCCTTATTAAAATAATCAATTGCAGGTTCCTTTACAAGAAATTATCTGTAAACAAAAAAGACGGATTCATATTCACGACATCAGAGGATATGCGCCTTTCTCCCACCAAACTATCATCCGGAGAACAACAGGAACTTGTATTGTTCTATGAACTGTTGTTCCATGTTGATCCCGAATCCCTGATACTCATTGATGAACCTGAGATCTCACTGCATGTTCTCTGGCAGCAGCAATTCCTCAGGGACCTGCAAGCTATCACACAACTGGCAGGCTTCGATATTCTCATTGCTACACATTCGCCGCAGATCATACATGACCGCTGGGACCTCACCGTCGAACTTAGAGGACGTGACGATGAAGAAATACCTGACAGCCGATGATATAGCCAACAGCGCCAGAATGATGCGCACCCAGTATCGTGGGAGCATCATGATAATCGAAGGCAGCACTGACATGAGGCTTTACAAGCGTTTTGTAGATGACAAGAAATGCAGACTTATTCCTGCCAATGGTAAAGAGAACGCTATCAAGGTTGTCAAAATACTCGAAAGCTCTGATTTTAAAGGCATATTGACAATAGTTGATGCTGACTTCTGGCGCCTTGATGGCATCAATTTCAAAGACAGAAATATACTTGTCACCGATACACATGATCTTGAAACAATGCTCATAGCATCAGAAGCACTCGACAGGCTTCTGGGGGAGTTCGCAGCACCTTTCAAGCTGCAGAAAATGAGAACACCTGTGCGCGAATTACTTCTTGAGGCAGCAATGCCCATAGGACTTTTCAGATGGCTTTCCTCGTCTTCAAAGGACAAACTCTCACTCAGGTTCAAGGACATACATTTCGATAATTTCATGCAAAAGTTTCCATTATCGGTCAATATCAAACACCTGATAAGGGAAGTCAAGGATAATTCGAATGAACATTCCCTGAATGAAAAGACCATAAAGAGAAAAATGATCACTCTCCTTAAAGAAGAGCATGATCCCTGGCAGACATGCTCAGGTCATGACATCG
The DNA here is from genome assembly GCF_900774055.1 of Methanococcoides sp. AM1. Taxonomy (NCBI): domain Archaea; kingdom Methanobacteriati; phylum Methanobacteriota; class Methanomicrobia; order Methanosarcinales; family Methanosarcinaceae; genus Methanococcoides; species Methanococcoides sp. AM1. The sequence goes on from NZ_CAAGSW010000001.1 coordinate 412,033, forward strand.
TAGAAATACTGGCATTTGGCCTGCGCGAGGTTTTCGGAAATTCCGATTCCCGATATGCGACTGAAGGAATCATTGACAGAAGCTTAAGGCTTGCCTATGACATCACAATGTTCAGGGAAACCGAGCTTTATCATTCGATACAGGAATGGGAAGACCGGAATCCGTCTTTTGTAGTGCTCCAATAAAAATATTGAGATCAAATTTTCGACATGTCGCTGTAATCAAGCACCATCGAGACAGGAGATGTTGCAACAGGAATACCTGCTTCCTCAACTGCAGCTACCAGATTTACACCCACGGCCACCAGTATGCCGGCCATTCCTTCTTCTACAGGAGCACCCACCATATCATCTGAAGAGTCACCAATGCTCAATACCCCGCCTATACCTGAATCTTCCAGGTATTTTAGTACTTCTTTTGTCTTTTCAACTGCCGAGGAGGGTATATTTCGCATATTGGCAAGGATATTGCCATTGCCTGTGTCCAGTACTTCCAGAACAGATGTTTCATGGCGCATCATGAATATTTTGACAGGATCGATCGAGGTTCCCGAATAAGATATCATATCAAGGAACTGTGTCGGATCATTGTGCTCCATCTTTATGATGCCACCATAAGCAGGTTTGATAGGAATGCCACTTTTGAGAAGAAGACCATCGAATGTGATACTGCAAACGGTTGCTATGTTAACACATCCTGGCGGTACATATACCCGCGGATCCGAGTCCTCTTCGAATATCTTTATGTTAGGACTTATGCATATATCACCTGATGATGCGTATTTCATAACATCTATGGCATTATCAAAATCATCCTTGTCCACAGTGGAAAGGTTCACAATGACATTGCCTTTCTTTGCGAAAGGATCGTAGTCAGTCTTGTAAATAAGTTCCTCGATCCGCGTAATAACAAAATCAAGCCGATCCCCGATCAGGGCATCGTCCAGTTCCTTCCTTCCCGAAGCAGTTATGGTGCGTCCGTTGTAGCCGTGTTTTTCGGTAAATCCCCTTTCATCAAGGATCCTGAGATGATAACGAACAGCACGTTCACCCAGATTGTAACCGCGATTCTGCAACTCATCTGCAATATTCCTCGCACCTATGGGCTTATCGCTTTCGCTGATAACACGCATTATTTCAATGAGCTTACGTTCTATCTGGGGATCGGTCATCTGTCAGCACCTGATATGATCAAAAAATTAATGGTTTAATTTGGATAATACTGCCTATTCAAAATAAGCAACGTATGTACACCGGATATTAATTTATAATTTGCTATTGCCGGTTATATCTTTCCTGTTTTTAGTATATAAAGCATAAGCCATATTCCCATGAATGCAGCTATAACAAATCCCGCAACTCCAAAAAGAGGAACATCGCCAATATGAGGCTGCATCCCGGTCTGAATGATAAGAGAAGAGCCTAAGATGATAGAAGAGATAATTAAACTGAATGCTAAACGGTTGCTCGATGCATTTATCTCAGCAACTATACGGTCCATTCCATGATGTTCGAACTTTAAGTTCAGGTAGCCTTTCTCTGCCACTCCCAGTATATGCGAGATCTGCAACGGAGCCTTATGAAGCATCCGTGCCGTATACCACATGTCAGTGTAAAAAGTATCTGCAATATTGCGAGGCTTGAGGCGGTTATGCATGATGCCCCTGGCATATGGCTCAGCAACTACGGTCACATTGAAATCCGGCACCATCTGAAGAGCAAAGCCGCTTACCGTCATTACACCCTTAAAGAGCAATGCAATGTTTGGCGGGATCCGTATCTTGAACTTCCTGAGCATACTCATCATTTCTGCTATCATTAGAGGAGTGTTGAGCTGATCTAATGACCTGCCATAATATTTGTTCAAAACGTGTTCATAATCGATCTTAAAAGCATGCACATCAATTTCCGCGGGGACCATACCAAAGTCTTTCAATACTTCAAGATATTGGTTTACATCGCCTCTGGTGATAGCGATCAGTGCATCTATCAACAGGTTCCGTATCTCCTTGGAAATATGCCCGACCATACCAAAGTCAAGGAGAGCGATCCGTCCGTCCGTGAGGATAAGTACATTCCCGGAATGCATGTCAGCATGGAAGAAGCCGTCCTCGAATATCTGCTTCATGAATGCCTCGGTCCCATATTCTGCAATTTGGTTCCTGTCCAGACCAAGAGCATCGATCTCTTTGAAATTATCACTTTTGATCCCATCGATATAGTCAAGGGTCAGCACTTTCAGACCGCTGTACTCCCAATAAACACCTGGAATAACTATGTTCGGATCGTCCTTGAAATTGCACTTGAACCGTTCTATATTGCGAGCTTCCTGAGTGTAATCCATCTCAGCATATATGGACCTTTGAAGCTCCTCCACTACGGCTACAGGACTGTAGAGCTTTGCTTCCTCCAGATGCTCTTCCGCAAAACCAGCTATACTAAAGAGAATATCGAGATCAGAATCAATAACCTTTCTTATGCCAGGCCTCTGTACCTTCACAACAACGTCCTTTCCGCCGTGAAGCTTTGCGCGGTGTACCTGCCCGATGGATGCCGCAGCAATAGGTTCTTTGTCAAATGAAAGGAATAAGTTCTCGACCTTATCGCCCAACTCTTCTTCAATTACCCTTTCAACTTCTGAGCACTCAAATGGCGGTACATCGTTCTGGAGTTTGGCAAACTCTTCTGCATACTCTTTTGGGATAAGGTCCTGACGCATGCTCATGAGCTGGCCGAACTTAACGTAGGTGGGGCCAAGCTCTTCAAGTACCATACGTGCCCTTGCAGGACCTGTTCTGGGCTGGTTCCCTTTACCTAAGCGATCCTTGAACCTGGATCTTAGGGAACCAAGGGACCTGATACCCATCTGGTCCACAAAATACCCGAAACCATACTTGATGAGTGTATCAATGATTATCCCATAGCGTTTCACCATGGAATACCTGCGTGTTATACTGGAAACCATGAGACATTCTGACTGCCATTAAATGCTATATGGCAACCTATGTAACTAATAAAAAGTCGCTAAGGTGTGTACAAAAATAAATGGAAGGAACGATCAAGAGATCATTCTTCTTTGTTCTTTTCCTTTAGTAGCTCTTCCAGATCTTCGATCTTCTTGTGGAGTGCTTCCATTTCTTCCTTGGTAGCAAGATCGGATTTGCCAAAGACTTCCTGGACCTTTGAAGAGATCTTATCTTCCAGATCTTCCTGTTGCTGCTTTCGCTTTTCGATCATATCTTCTACGAACTTCTTGCCTTCCTCCTTGTTGAATTCACCATTCTCAACAAGTTCTTTCACATACTCATCGATCTTCTCTTCGGTAATAGCGTACATACCCAGACCAAAAAGTCCTAACTTCTTCATAGTGTCTATCATCAAAATTAAACCTCCCTTAATAGAAGTTAACTTTTTTAGGATATATACTTTATGAAAAATTGTTTCAAAAAAGAATAGCGGACCGGGGCTCATGAACCTTGGCCAATAGCAGTTCACTGGCCTGCGATCTCTTCGAGGGTATGCTCAAGGTATCTTGCATCACTCATCTCGATGAATTTCCGGCAGACATCCCTTGCATCGCCATCCATGATAATGGAGCCATTCTCGAAAAGAACAGCTCGGTGTGCCACTTCCTTAACGAAATCCATGTGATGGCTAACGAGTACTATAGTTGTGCCAAAGGTTGCATTGATCCTCTTCAGTGAATTTGTCACATCCCTCAGTGTCACGGGGTCAAGGTCACCAAATGGTTCATCCAGCATGAGGATCTCAGGGGATGTTGACAGTGCAAGCGCTATGTATGCCCTGACATGTTCGCCACCGCTAATCTGGTCGGGTTTCTTGTCAAGAATATCCAATGGAAGGTCCAGTGCCTCAAAAATGGGTATTGCATACTTATCCACATCAGTGCTCAATACAGATGGGAACAGCTGTGGATAGACCTCCATCGAAAGACGCATCTTGTTAAGCGCCTGTGCCCTCTCTTCCTCACCCATATCCGGAAGCTTGTAAATGATATCCAGCATCTCGTCGGAAATGTCCATTTCCTCTGCTTTCTTTCTCGCATGTTCAAGTGCGCCGTGCATCTTCATGCTTAACCTGAACCCAATCTGCTGACGTATGGTCGAGTGGGGGGACAGGGAGAACTCCTGATGCATTATACTGATCTTTCTCCACAGTTCCAGACGCTGTCTGGTAAAACTGGACATATCAACCCACTCACCTTCATGATGGAAGGTCACATAGCCCTCTTTCGGAATTGTCAGGCCTTCCATTATCTTCAAAAATGTGGTCTTGCCTGCTCCTGATGAACCGATGAAACTTATGATCTCCCCTTTGTTGATCTCAAGGGATTGGTTCTTGATGTTAAGGACCTCACCCACACGCATCAGGACCAGCCTCTTTGAGATATTGGTTGCCCTTATACAAGGGACCTTTTCCTTTATTTCTGTCAGGTCCACCCTTGGATTCAGGTCTTTGAGGAAGTTCTTTAGAACTACCCCGGGTTCACCATCTTCAACTACCTTAGCATCCTCGATATAGATGACACGGTCTGCAAGGTATGTATGGACTTCCGGAAGATGGGATACTACAATGATAGGTATGTTCAACCGGTCCTTAAGCTTGAGGATGACATCCATGATCTCCTGCTTGGTATCGGGACCGGTCATGGTAACAGGCTCGTCAAGAAGTAAAAGACGGGGTTGGGCTGCAAGCTGGCGGGCAACGATCAAACGCTGCTTTTCACCACCGCTCAGCAGGTTTGATGAATGAAGTGCTTTTTTTTCAAGACCCACAAGACGCATATATGCCATGGATCTCTCGTAAAGTTCGTCATAATGAGGAGCATCCGGCTCAGGAAGAGCATCATAACCAACATAATGACTATTCAGCCTTCGTATAATATTCTCGATCGCCGGACCGTTCCACAGACCGAAATTACGCTGAAGATGGATAGCTGTGCCCCTGCCAAGAAGCTTTGAACCATCAATACCGGAGTCACTGGTGATCAGCGATCCATCCAGCTCGATACTACCGCCATTAAAAGGCTCAACACCCCTTAATATCTTGAGAAGAGTAGTTTTTCCACTGCCGCTTTTGCCAGTGATACCGAGGATCTCGCCATCGGCCACTTCAAAACTGACACCATCCAGAACACGCAAATTGCCTGAACCTGTCTCATAATCTTTTACAATATCGGAAACCCTGAGCATAATTAAACCCCCAACAGTATCCACGTATTATTTCTTGATAGCTGATACAAGTTCTTCGATCTTATTCCTGACATCATCAGTCTCTTCGACTATCGTACCTGTCACGATCATATCAGCACCGGCGTCTGCACAGATCTTTGCAGTCTTGCCATCACGGATACCACCGCCGACAATTAACTTATTGTCTCCGAGAACGTGTTTTACCGCACCGATGGTGGCAGGAGTTACCGGCTGGTCTGCGCCTGAACCGGCTTCAAGATAAGTGTAATGCATTCCCATGTATTTTCCCGCAAGGGAATATGCTACTGCAAGCTCCGGTTTGTTGCGGGGGATAAGTTTTGCATCGCCTACCCAGCCAACAGTACCTCCAGGCTCAGTTATAATATAAGCCATGGAAATAGGTTCGATCCCGTACTTGTAAACAAGTGGAGCACCCATTGCCTGATTCGTTGTGACATAATTGATGTCACGTGAATTTAATAGGCTCATAAAAAGAACGGCGTCGGCATAAATGCTTAAGCCGCCAGCATTTCCCGGGAAAAGAATAGTAGGAACATCGGTTTGTTCCTTTATCTTTAATAAGGTCTGATCTAATGCCAGACCACCGGCTCCAGTGGAACCACCGATCATGATAGCATCTGTGCCCCCATCTACTGCAGCTTTTGCAATATCTGCAGCAACTTCGGGGGTCTGGGATGCCGGATCGATAAGGGTTAAGTGAACTGTACCTTCGCGTTCTGCGATCCCATTGAGGTACTCTTCCACTTTCATATATAGATCAGCTATTCCTAGCTTCCTTGGATTTTACACGCAGGTTACTGTAACCGCATTTTCTGCACCTTGTTGCTCTGATAGCATTTCGTGCACTGCATTTCATACAGATCTTTTTATTAAGGATCCTTTCCTCTGCTTCTGGAAATCTTGCCATGTTCTCACCTGATTGATTAATAGTATAATAATATGTTATTTGAAACTGATAGTCATTAGTAATACAGGCTGGCTACATGCATTTCAAAACATATAACTGTTTTGGGATAAAGACAAACACGTTTACAAAAAAGTGAGAAGCGGACAAAGCAAAAATAAAGCCAGAGCTAATCGGAAATAAATTGTAAAAAAGTAATTTGAAGGCAGTGATCAGGGATCAATTTGTCGACTTTACTGGACGACATCTCATTGGGCGACCCTTCCCCCGATATCCTCCCCATCTCAGGTCGACCTAAAGGATTTACAAAGGCCATACAAACCTTGAAAGGTCATGGGCTTTTATACCCAATGGCGCTCTACCTTCTGACTCACTGCCACACCGTACCATTTATGATACGGTAATAGAGAATATGTTTTAAAACTACTAGAGGATTTTGATATACAATCTGGTAACAAAAAGAAAAATAAGAAAGCTAATAAAAAACGAAAGGACAAGGTCGATGACCTTAGTCCTTAAGAGCAGCAATAAGCAACTCACGGGCCTGACGTGCATCTGCCCGGCCTTTTGTTTTCTTCATTACCTGACCTACAAGGAAATTGAGGGATTTCTCAGTCCCACCAAGATAATCCTGAACAGCTTCCTCATTCTCCGCAATGGTCTCGGAGACTGCCTGTGTCACAATATCCCCTTCGACCTTCAGGAGACCTTTCTCCTTTACGATATCCATAGGACTTCCACCGACATCAAGGATCGTCCTGATAACATCGACAGCACTCTGTTCAGTGATCCTTTCTTCCACCACAAGGCCGATGATCTCAATTATGTCCTCGGTAGCAAAGGATGTGATAGGCAAGTCCCTGTAATTCAGCTCACCCCTTAGCACATCGGAAACCCAGGTCCCTGCTGCACGAGGATCGACCTTTGAGGCAACTATCTCAAAGAAGTCCGCCACGCGAATGTCCGAGGTCAGTGCCTTTGCATGCATCTCCGTGATGCCGTACTGTGAGATGAAACGCTCACGTTTCGTATCAGGCAGTTCCGGCAATGTTTCCTGAATAGCCGGGCCCCAGTCGGACACCCTCATCGGTACAAGATCAGGCTCAGGGAAGTAGCGATAGTCATGTTCCTCTTCTTTTGTACGCATGGAGATGGTAACGCCCCTTGCCTCATCGAAGTGACGTGTCTCCAATACCACCTTGCCGCCCCTTCTTAAAAGGTTCTTCTGACGCATGATCTCAAAGAGAATAGCACGTTCTGCACCTTTGTGGGAGGAGATGTTCTTGACCTCTACCCTCTGGCCTCCCATGATGGACACATTGGAGTCCACCCTCATGGAACCTTCAAGGCTGCCGTCGAACACATCAAGATATTCGAGGATATTTCTCAACTTGTCAAGGTACCTGCGGGCCTCTTTCGGGCTTCTCATATCAGGCTCGGAAACGATCTCGATAAGAGACATTCCGGAACGGTTGTAATCAATAAGTGTCCCCTTGGACTTCTCAATGGTTCCCATGTGCATCAGACGACCAGGGTCCTCTTCCATGTGCGCACGTGTGATCCTTACCACATGCTCCCCATCTTCGCCTTCAATGACGACCTTCCCACCACCAACGATAGGGAAATCATACTGGGTGGTCTGGAAACCTTTTGGAAGATCAGGATAGTAATAGTTCTTCCTGTGGAACTGTGTCTGCTCCACAATTTCACAATTGAGAGCCAGGCCAATCTTCATAGCAGCTTCCACTGACTTCTTGTTGATAACAGGCAGTGCACCCGGAAGACCCAGGCAGACCGGACAGACGTGAGAGTTAGGTTCTGCATCGTGGTATTTTGTAGAACAGCCGCAGAACATCTTGGTGTTGAGCTTGTTCAGCTGGACGTGAACCTCCAGGCCGATCATGACACCATCGGGATTATCGTATACCATTTAGACCACCTCTGCAGGACGTGCTTTATTATGATCGGTATTTTGCTCGAATGCATATGCTGAACGAATGATGGTCGCTTCATCGAACTGTTTTCCTATGATCTGTAATCCCACAGGCATGCCATCGGAAAGTCCGCATGGAATTGATATGCATGGAACCCCTGCAAGATTCATTGGAACAGTGTTCACATCGGTCAGATACAGGGACAATGGGTCCTCGATCTTCTCACCGATCTTAAATGCAGGCATTGGCATTGTCGGGCCCATCAGGACATCCACATTGGATAATGCATTTTCAAAGTCCTGCTTGACGAGAGTGCGCACTTTCAGTGCCTTAAGATAGTACTTGTCCTGGTATCCGGCAGAGAGAGCATATGTTCCGAGCAGGATCCTGCGCTGAACTTCTTTTCCGAAATATTCTGCGCGCGTCCTTGATGCCATTACATGCCAGTTCTCACCATCGTTCCTTGGACCGTAGCGCGTACCATCGAACCTCGCAAGGTTGGATGATGCCTCGCTCATGGCTATAGTATAGTAAGCTGCAAGAGCGTATTTCGTGTTAGGCATGGAAACCTTCTCCCATGTTGCACCCATTTCCTCGTACTTACTGATAGCATCCCAGACAGCCTTCTCAACCCCACTGTCCACACCTTCACCGAAGTACTCATCAGGAACGCCGATCTTCAGATCTTTGACATCATCAACAAGTGCATCGCGATAGCTGATCTCCCTGTTAATGGAAGTACTGTCACGCGGATCGTATCCGCCTATGACATCCATTACAGTAGCAATGTCCCCGACACATGTTGCCATCGGACCTATCTGCTCAAGGGAGTTAGCATAGGAAATAAGACCGTAACGTGAGACAGCCCCGTATGTTGGCTTAAGTCCCACAACACCGCAGAATGCGGCCGGACAGCGAACTGAACCACCTGTGTCAGAACCAAGTGAGATCGGAGCCTCGCCTGCTGCCACAACAGCAGCACTGCCACCGGATGAACCTCCCGGCACTCTCTCAAGGTCCCATGGGTTCATTGTGACACCATAACAGCTTGATTCTGTGGATGTGCCCATTGCAAACTCATCCATGTTGGTCTTACCAAGTATGACAGCACCTTCTGCTTTCAAGCGCTCGATGACATGTGCGTCATAAGGTGGCACATAGCCTTCCAGTATCTTTGAGCTGCAGGTTGTTGCAAGCCCTTTTGTAGAGATGTTATCCTTGATAGCAATAGGTACACCGGCAAGCAGCCCGTTGCCCTCACCCTTATCGGCATCCTTTGCCATCTCAAGTGCACCGTCATAGGTACACGTGTAACCATTTATCCTGCTCTTTCCGATCGTTTCAAGATATGCAGCTGTAACCTCTTCTGCAGAACTTTCGGAAATCTTCTTCTTCACATCTGATATGCTCAACCATTCAGCCATCTTTTCACCTCAAATGATCCTCGGTGCCTTAATGTAACCATCTTTCTCGGCTGCAGTGTTCGCAAGCACATCCTTCTGGTCAAGTGATGGAGTGACAACATCTTCCCTGAAAACGTTCATGATGTCTGCCACATGATAAGTAGGCTCGACACCCTCAGTGTCCACCTCATCCAGCTGACCGAAATAATCCAATACAGAACTTAACTTCACAGCGTAGTCCTCGGCATCCGCAGCATCGATCTCGATGCGGGCAAGCCATCCTACGTGTTCTACCTCGTCTTTAGTGATCATTATAGGTTCCTCAGATAATTGGGATAATAACATAGTGTATTCTAATATGACTGATAGAAATCAAGTACTTAATATTAATATGTTGGGTTGTGTGACTGAACAATAATAGTAACTTGTAAAGGGACAAGTTAGCCACATATCCTCAGCTGTCAAAAAAATGTCGAAAAAAGCAGGTTGAAAAAGGAATTAGCTCCACAAAGGTCTGTCTTTGATATTTAAGGAGATGACAATATCCTTTGTGGAAAATGAGAGAATAAATAACTGGCTTTAAAGCAGCTTTTCTCCTGCATTAGGACCAGGTGAGCAGTCATAAACATCTGTAATCTTCATGACAAGAAGACTTTTTGCCGGGGCCTGTGCCATTTTGGAATGAACGATCTCCTGCATCTTCTCAAACTCAGGACCACTTGTCTTTAACTCGACATCCCCTTTTATCTGGAAAGAGCCTTTTGTCTTTGGTCCCCAGATATAAATTGAGACCTTTGGATTCTCCATTACATTTGAAAGTGATTTTTTCATGAAGTTATCTGCGATCCATATAGTGCTGTCATCGACCAGGGAGACAAATCCGATCGGAACAACGTTTGGAACTCCCTCTTTAGAAGCAGTAGCAACAGGAAATACCTGTATTGTGCTGATTGCTTCTTTCATATCTTCTGTAAGTGTTACCATGTTAATCACCACAGGTACTTAATACATGCATGTTAATATAGCAAACTGTCATAAAACTATACTAACGGTTATCCCGGTACATATTTCTAACCAGACACAGAACCAAATCGACATGGAGATCATGATATTATGAGCGAACTAAAATTGATATCAGAAGAGATTTCACTGCTTCATGAGGAAATTGCAGGCCTTCGACTGGAGCTGAACCGATTCAGGGCCGACGTTTCAGGCAACCAGACCAATTCATTGTTCAATGAGTTCAGGAGCCAATGTGCTGTTGAGATGATCAGCGGTTCTTTAGAGAATGCCTATGAGCTTATAGGGAACGAAGCTAAAGAATGCCCTATGCAGACTAAATGTATACCGCATTTAGTTAATTTTTTTGAGGGTCTGGTAGACCATACCAGAAATGGACAGGTATCTGAAGACAATATCAAGCAAATGCGCATCGATTTTGATAAAATAAAAGAGCTTGCACCATTCGATCACTGCTCCAACTGTATTCAGAAGGCTGAAAGATACTTCGACCAGCAGGTAGGAATGTTGCAGACAATAGGAGTATACCGGAATGAAAGCAACATACAGTTACAGGTCCGGGACATTCATGAAGAGCAGCTCGCCAGCCTGATAGGAGATCCATTGAGCAGCGCGGTACGTGTTCGTATCTTAAAGGCATTGTACGATGAAGGGAGGTCGTTCACCGAACTTTCAAAGCTCACAGAACTTCGTGGAGGAAATCTTCTATTCCACCTGGAAAAACTGCAGAGCAAAGGAATGATCGGGCAGCGCGGCGAAAGAGGAGAGTACCGGATCAGTGTGCAGGGCTATGAGGCACTTAATTCCATGACTGAGCTTGTGGGAAAATTAGGTGTGAACTATAGCAAAATATGATGTAATTTTCCATATACTAACTAGAGAATTTTAGAGGCAGGGCAGATACAACAGGAAGAGGATGAAAAAGAACAGAATTAAATGATCATGTACTATTTTCAGCAAATATCCTATTAATGATCAGATGAAAACCTACTTTTTTAAAAGATATCCAGAACATTTACATCCTGCAAAATCGACCCCAAGAAACATAATTTAGACATGTATAAGTTAAATATAGATATAAATATGGGCATAAATATACATTATGAATATAATTATTTCTTTTTTATTGCGGGTCATATATAAATACCATTATAACCAATTTATAATTGGGAATAAAAGAAGGTGGTATAAATGAGACGAAGTTCAAACTTCAGGTTGGAACTCTCAAGCTCAGCATGGGGAACGATCTCAATGGATTTCGTGGAAATTGATGAAGATCCCGAAAAGCCTCCCTAACAGATTCGTTCTTCTGAAATGGTCAGCCTGATAACCAGGTTTGCCTAAAGCTTTACTCTTTTTTCGAGTTCGTCCTCAGATTTTCACTCCATACTATTTTAAATTGCCAAAGCTGGCACTATTCAACATTTAATATCTAACAAAAGCAAAAGGATCTAGCAAAAAACAACAGATATATCCATTCAGGGGAGTTCCTGAATGGATGGTTTCACAGGATGAATTTTAAAAAATAATGGAGGTTCAGGAATCATCCTGTTTGTTCATATCCAGTGTTAACAGTTTACTGCTATCGATCCTGCCATCAGCACTAATACTGATGGAAAATGCAATTGCAGAGGAATCCTCCGCATTTGGCTGTACATAGAGTAAAGTTGTATCTTCCATTTTTATACCTCATTTATTCCAAAGTTTATCTTTTAAGCTTCCCATCCTGAAATATCAGTTCGGTCGGTTATACCCATGTCCGGAATATATCCGATAAAGACGCCTTCGTTTGATAGTTCCATCATCATTCACTATCGAAGAGAAAACAACAGCAGAGTCATTCCCCTTCTGTGGTTTGAATAAAACCACGTTGCTCAAAAGATATTGATACTTATACGCATCTACCAGATTTTCAGGTGTATCTGCCATATTCTTAGTCCCCAAATATTACACATTATATTTTTTAAGTCAGACCGATGCATGCCAGCAAATGGAAATCGTTAGTTGAGAAAACCCAACCGAATCCCACCTGCAACCCCCATACATTGACCTTGCTACTATGTTGTCATTATGAGTATAAATAGTATTGTTTTTGGATAAAATATGTAATCTTTAAAGATGAAATAGTCATTTAGACATTGAAAGCTTTAACATTCACAAAGAGATCAATGCAATCGCTGCCAAAGCAAGCACGATTCCTATCCACTGCATTGAAGACAGATGCTCTTTCAGAAGTATCCATGCGAGCAACACAGTGCTTCCGGGATACAGAGATGCGATAATGGTTGCAATATCAAGCCTCCCTGCCTGCGAAGCCAGTGCAAAGAAAAGGTTCCCACCAGTGTCGAACAATCCTGCAAGTATTATTATTGGAAGAACATCCTTTGAAGGCACAGTTGCTGACCTTCTCAGCAAAGCAAAGCCCAGGATCACCGCGATTGCAGAGACCTTTGCGACCGTAAGGGGCCAGAATACTGCTGATTCACTAAAAAGATCCACCGATATGAAAAAAATGCCGAATCCAACTCCCGCCAGTAACGGATAAACAAGATCCTGTTTTTTGATCTTACTTTTTTCACCAGTACTGCTGATCAACCACATGGCGGCAATAGCCATCACAAAACCTGCTATCTGATGCCCTGCAGGCAAGCCTTCATTGAAAGCCCCGTAGACCACAGGCAGAGCAACGGTAACCACAGCAGAAATCGGTGCCACAACGCCCATCTTGCCTATGGAAAGCGCATGATAGAGTGCAAGAAGACCCAAACTTCCTGCAACGCCTGCAACAAATCCCCAGAACATACCATTAATTGGAGGGAATTCTTCTGAGAAATACAATGCAAGAAACGGCAAAAGAACAAGACCTACTGCCTGTGTTATTATAACGACTGAAAAGACACTGGCACGCTTTGTCGCAAAACCACCACCAAAATCCGCAGCACCCCAGGTCGCAGCTGCTGCAAGACTGAAAAGGACGACAAGGACCTCAGGAGATATCATATGGTTTGCTCCGAAACAAAAAATAGGATCATTTTCGGGTAAATTTGTTCATTTCTATAAATAGGTTCTCACAAGGATGAAAACATCGCTTCATGAAAACTCGTTTTGGTACCAGGTATCCAACAAGAAACCGGGGCTATATATACAAGTATCTTTAATGTACTTAATATCCTAAAGATACCATATTTACAATAACTACACCAAAAAGGAGAGAACAAAAAAATGTATTGCTATCAATGTGAAGAAACAGTAGGTGGACAGGCATGTACCACAGCAGGAGCATGTGGAAAGAAACCTGAAGTTGCAGACCTCCAGGACCAACTGACCTACATCCTCAAAGGTATTGCATACTACAATGCAAAGGCACGTGAGAACGGCATCACCGATGAGAAAGTAGACAAATTCATCATGAACGGGCTTTTCTCAACTGTCACTAACACGAACTTCAGCGCAAAGGACTTCCAGAGATACATCAGAGAAGGACTCGAGATCAGAGATGCTGTCAAGCGCAATCTTGTTACAAGGAACATCGACCTCGGAGAAGCTAAGGGCCTTTCATTTGGTGACAAGGTCAAAGCCACACTCGGCATGTCCGATCCGGAGACCAGATTCGAGATCCCAGGTGCTGCCATCGTCACACCTGAAGCTCTAAAGACCACGAACACAGGCATCCTTGCAACCCAGAACGAAGATATCAGGTCACTACGGGAACTACTCACCTACGGACTTAGAGGTCTTGCAGCCTATGCACACCATGCAAACGTCCTTGGATACAGCGATGACAAGATATTTGCATTCACGGAAAAGGCACTTGCTGCAACCCTTGACGATACCCTTTCAGTTGACCAACTTGTCGGACTTGTCCTCGAATGTGGAGAATATGGTGTAAAGGTCATGGCATTGCTGGACGAGGCAAACACAACCACCTACGGCAATCCTGAACCTACCGAGGTCTACCTTGGGGTCAAAGACAATCCGGGTATTCTGATCAGTGGACATGATCTTAAGGACATGGAACAGCTGCTCAAGCAGACCCAGGGAACAGGCGTTGATGTCTACACCCATGGCGAGATGCTGCCTGCAAACTACTACCCGGCATTCAAAAAATATGATAACTTCGTCGGAAACTATGGCGGTTCATGGTGGGCACAGAAGAGCGAGTTTGAAAAGTTCAACGGCCCCATACTGATGACGACGAACTGTATCATTCCCCCAAAGGAAAGCTACATTGACAGGATCTATACCACAAGCATTGTCGGTTTTGATGGCGTAAAGCACATCGATGCAGACGAGAACGGTGCAAAGGATTTCTCTGCCCTGATCGAGCAGGCAAAGAAATGCAAGTCTCCGGTACAACTGGAAGATGGCACTCTCATTGGAGGATTTGCCCACAGTGCAGCCCTCTCCGTCGCAGACAAGATCGTAGAAGCTGTAAAGGGCGGAAAGATCACACGCTTCGTGGTCATGGCCGGTTGTGACGGAAGGCACAAGGAAAGGGACTACTACACCAAATTTGCAGAAGCTCTTCCTGAAAGCGCGGTCATCCTGACAGCAGGTTGTGCAAAATACCGCTACAACAAGCTTGACCTTGGGGACATCGATGGAATTCCAAGAGTACTCGACGCAGGACAGTGTAATGACTCATACTCCCTTGTTGTCATCGCACAGAAGCTTGCCGAAGCTTTCGGACTTGAGGACATCAATGAACTGCCAGTCTCATACAACATCGCATGGTATGAACAAAAAGCAGTCCTTGTATTGCTTGCACTGCTGTACCTTGGTGTCAAGAACATAACACTTGGTCCAACACTGCCGGCATTCGTCTCTCCGAATGTCCTCAACGTCCTTGTTGAGAACTTCAACATCGCACCAAATACAACCGTCGACGAAGATCTGGAAAGGCTGCTCTAAGCCTTTCCACCTTTATTTTCATCCACCCTTCCTTCATTATTCCTTTTTTTATTTCGCACACTTCATTAAAAGTTTCACTAATTTTTTTATACTAACATCAACCACCTTATTATGTGAGAAATATGCTGGATTTTAACAATTACAACAAAACATGGATCACAATACTTCTCATTACAGCTGTGCTGTCTACATTACTGGGATCTGCAATGGTGATAATAGATCAGAACTACTATAATGGCTTACAATATCTGGCAACAGCACTAGCGTTCTTTGCAACAGCATACTTTATAAAGATAGGAAAAATCGAATTTAATCGTGTTTCACCCAACCGGCGCACTCAATTCATGGCAGGTTTTGTAATTACCGTTATTGCCCTGGGACTCAAAGGGCTTTTCTGGGCGGTAGGAATTGCCGTATTCATAATAAGTATATATAACATCTACAAAAAGTGAAATGCTTCAATTGGCGATAACTTTCGAAAAACTGATATAGCGCGATGGCATAGCCAGCGAAGCATATAAAACAAAAGAACATGGCGATCAACGATGAAACCAGAAACAAAAGCCGAGCTTATAGCCGTGGGCAGCCTTGATATAGAGCCATCCCTGCTGGGGAAGATCACAGTTCCGACCGCAGGACCGGGGGCAGGTAAGACAGCATTTTTCTTCCGCTCCGGTGACCAGAGGGTCAGGCTTGCCCTTAACCAGGACTCACCTCTCAAAGCAGTTGAAGAAGGGGATGAGATCGTCATAATGAGAGATGGCAGGGAGATCGTAAGAGGACAGATCGAGGAAGAGCTTATCCATTGTCCTGAGCAGGCCTACATAAACATGACAGAGAAATGTATCTTCGACTGCAAGTTCTGTCCTGTTCCAAAGCTCAACGGCAAGGTCAAGACCATTGAAGAGGTTCTGGAGCTCATAGAAGAAGCAAATGCCACCGGCAAGATGAAGGCCATATCCATCACATCCGGTGTGGATGAATCAGTGGAGAAGGAATTTGAAAGGGCCATGGAGGTCATCAATGCTGTGAAGAAGTATGGCGTCCCCATCGGTGTTGCAGTTTACCCGACCGCTGATTCCAACAGGCGCATGAAAGATGCAGGCGTTGACGAGATCAAGTACAACGTTGAAACAATGGACAGGGAGCTCTACGAGAAGGTCTGTGCCGGGCAGGATATGGAAGAGATATTGAAGGCTCTCAAGGAAGCCGTAGATATTTTCGGCAGGAACAAGGTGTGTTCCAATTTCATCATCGGCCTTGGTGAAACGGACGAAGCTGTTGAAAAAGGTATCCGGGAACTGGCATCCCTGGGAGTGGTACCTATTCTCCGACCTGCAAGCAAGCATCCGTTGCGTGAAGGAGAGGTTTTCATTGAAAGACCTTCAAAAGAAAGGATCCTTAAGCTTACAAGATTGCTTCGCAGGATCCTGGACGAGAACGGACTCCGTGCAGATGTGTTCAGGACCATGTGCCTTCCATGTACCGGATGTGACATGAATCCCCACACTGACCTTTGTGAAGATGAAGACTGAAATGACAAAATTTGTGAAAAACAAATGTCTGAAACAGGAACATATGCCGTATTCGAAGCCTCTATCGAGGTGACAAATGAGGACTTCGAATTTGCAACTCCTCCAATGTCAAAAGAGTTCATTATTCGCACTTTTGAGAAATACGCCCTGAGGCATATTGTTCTTTTTGGGGAAGATATGTTCTATGTCTCACAGCAGGATATGGAGCCTTTCCATCCGCTTTATGTTAAAAGCTCATATCCGGAAGATATTGAGCTTATATTCGATTTCATGACCATCGAAAGGATACATAAGATCGAATATATCGGTGGCGTCCTGAAACGAAGTCATATAGAAGAACATCCGGATATTTGACCATGGATAACAATAAAATAGGAGCTAATAGAATAAAGGGTGGCGAAGAAATATGATTGAAAAACTTTACAGATCCCCAATTGCCTACATTGTGCTGGGAGGCATGTTGATCAGTGCTTTCCTTTTCTACAGCATGTTGAAGTTTGCGGATGAAGGAAATGCGGTCATGGTCATCCTGATAGGAATTTCCATTGGTATCGTCGCAATTTTCATCACAAAGGCCGTAGCCTACCAGAAACATGGCGGCCTAATACCAAAATAATACTTTACATATCTTGGATCAGGCTGAACGCACAGCCTCATCTATCTCATTTTTCCATCCCTTTGCATCGGCTACTTCAAATACATGTTTTTTCACAGCCTCACGAACCTCTGAAATAATGAGCTTACGCCTGCTGAACATACCTGAGCCCTCGACTTCCGACCCAACAATATCCTTCAACTTAATTTCCAGAGCATCTCCCCCCGGGAGTGTAATGGTAGCAAACCTGCGGTTTGTCAGGATGACGAAATTATTTTTTGCCTGCTCCAGCCGGAGAAGTGACTCACCCCTCATGTAATCGGTCTTTAACTGCTCAAGCACGTTTAACACCTTCACTATGTCCTTTGGCTGGATCCGGATCACTTCGAACTTCTTTTTACCCACTACGAGAAGGATCTCCTTTCTTACATGTGAAAACCCAACAATGTCCCTGACCTCTATTCGACGTGATATCTCCGGCTTTTTTGAGAACATTCCACCTGAATTCTGTTCAAAATAAATGTTCTTGTTCGTAATGACCAGTGTAAGTCGCACGTTCCCAATGATCGCAGGCTCCCTTGTATGAACAGATTCACCGGTCTTAAGGACAGCACCGCCTGATGTGGTAGTGTTCTTTTCAATTCCATCTGAAATGCTCTTAGCTGCATCACTGCAATAATGATTGAGCATCGAAACCAGTAACTGACCCTCAATAAGTTTTACATTGTGTTCTGTGGCTTCCCTGTATGCATCTTCAGTAAAAGTAGAAGTCGTAACTATTATGACACCATCGACTTTTTCCCTGTAGCGCAGGCTGCTATATTCTCTGACCTCTTTTACACCTACCGGATTCAGGTAACGTTTCACCTGGACAAGCCAGCGATGTGAAAGACCAAAATGCTCAAGCTGTATCTCTACATCCACCCCGCCATCCTTTGATCGTGAAGTTACATTTGCCTTGTATCCCATTTTCCTGAAAAGAAAAGCTACAAGGTTCTCAAGATCGTAAGGGTCTGTTTCAAGAAGCTGATCCAGGGACCAGTTCGTAATACCACTCATTTATCGACCGTATATGTAAGACCACATTCCGGGCAGGAATATGTAATAGTTGTGACTTCATTGACCTTCTTTTCAGTACTTGCCATCCATGTACCACAGGTTACGCATTTCTGGTCAAAGAGTGACCGGTCCATCTGTTTTTTCTCACCCTTGTCTTTCATGAAAACACCATATCTGATATTTGAATAAAGATTGTAAAAAGGCTATTCAGAACACAACTCTGGGTTGTGTGTGTTTTGCGAATAACCATACAAAACTTTAAATCATTTCACAACATTAATCTGCAAACGCATAAAAGTACATGGTAGATTATAATACCATATCAAATATTAATGTTATTATAAAATTTAGAACTGTTCTCACAGGCAGATCAGGTGAGCACAATGGATGATTTAGAAAAGATCAGACAACAACGATTGGAACATATCAAAAATAACCTTGAAACAAGGTCATTCCCGGACAGCCCCATACATGCCACGGATGTGAACTTTGATGAACTTATAGCAAAATATCCAATTGTCGTTATCGATTGCTGGGCAGAATGGTGCGGGCCGTGCCGAAAACTGGTACCCGTCATTGATGCCCTCGCAAGAGAGATGCAAGGCAAGATCGTTTTCGGGAAACTGAACACTGATGAGAACCAGACGACCGCAAGAAAGTTCAATATCACAGCCATCCCCACACTTCTGGCATTCAAAGATGGAAAACCGGCCGGACAGATAGTGGGTGCACTCCAGAAAGAACAGCTTGTTGAAAGATTGAACAAATTTATCTGATAATTACCGGAAGATGATATAATGTCTCATAAACCAAGATTCGCAGCAAATCCAGGAGTCAGGCTGCTTGACCTTAAATCAAGTTCAAAGCCTTTCTTCATCGTAGCTTCCGTGGAGGTGGGGAACACCACCACCAAATGTATTCTGACAGCCACCAATATGGATGAAGGAAAGACATACCACGTTACCAAAACAGTCAAAATGACAAGGGATGTCAGACCACCAAAAGCCAATGAGACCGTTTTCGGAAAGACACTGAACGGAGTGGAACTCACCCGTGAATCTGTCTCAGAACTTGTCAGTGAAACATTACTGGAAGCTGTGAAAAGTGCTCACCTTGATATCGAAACAGACATCAGCTTCGTTGTGCGCTCAACAGGAGTTGTTGCCGGATTCGATGCACCCGAGGAAGTAGGAGAGTTCATCAAAGCCCTTGCAGATGGCTGCTTGATCGCAGGCGTACCACCAAAGCACATGACACCCCCTATGAGTGTGGATAACCTCCCGGAAAAGTTCCAGAAACACAGTAAGCTGGACAAAGTGTTCTTCGACGGAGCTGTTGCCAGTGTGCTACCACCTACCGGTGCCACCGGTGTTGAGATCGTTGCCAATGAGATGGAGGGGGAACTCGCTACCGCAGGTATCAAGGAAGGTGCCAAATGGGTGGATGTGGACTTCCGCAACCCATGTATGTCCATGGACTTTGGAACGACCCTTGATGGCAGGATAATCAGTCCTGACAAACCCTATGCAAAGACCATCGGTAACTTCTGCGGATATGCAGGAGCAATACCCGACGCGATGATAAAAGGCACGGAAACGGTAGATAGCAGGCTTGGCACTGCCCTGGACGTCTTTAATGATATCCATACAGACAAGCTTACAATGCTGCTTAAGGGCAAGAACATCAAGGAATACGCAAAGAAGGTACTCGATTACATCATCATAGAAAAAGTACCGGAAAGCCGGAATAGATATGGCAGTGTACCGGTAAACCCTAAAGCTGCAAAAGATATCGGAGTTGTGCTTATAGGATGCGATGTTGGTGACAACGGTTCCGACATGGACAAACTGTCATTGTTAGGCAGTGAGATCTACAGCAAATACGGCCTTAAAGTGCTTTTTGCAGTGATAGATGAGGTCATGGCACAGGTCATCTACCGGCTGGTCAAGGTCGCAAAGGAAGAAGGACTCGTGTATCCTGAGACGAGCATTGGAATTACCGGACGTGCCGGCATCAGTGGCGAGAAGGCAAAACTTACATTGAAGTATCTGGACGAACTCAGGCTTCACGATAAGATCGAAGAGAACGTTGTCTTCGTAGATGACGGTCTTGCAAGAGGAGCTGCGGTCATGGCCAGATGCATGAACTCACTGGGAACAACTTTCAACCCGCTTGGCGGCCACCGTGGCGGAAAATGCATCCTTGGACAGCGCATCAAACTTCAGAACAAATGATATGAAGGGCAGGGGAACGATCCTGCCAGTCTTTATTTCTATTTTTTTAGTTTTATTTTTGGCTTTACTTTCAGGTATCTGTTTCAACCTCTGCTTTTTCATCCTTCAATCTTTAGCTGAAGCCAGTTTCCGTTTTATGGCAGCATCTATCGCTTGCTTGTGCATCTCCGAAGATTCATGTATACCCCCCATGTTCCCCCTGACCGCCCGGCAGGGATACTGAGAAACGATAAGACCTGCCTTTGGACCGGCTTCTTCTATAGGAGTGCCTACCAGAGCCTCTGCCATATGCCAGGTACTGCCACACGGGGCCCCTCGTATCACATTCACTTTTGCGATCTTTCCATCCTTTACTTCAACATCGAGTATCGGATTTCCAAAGAAGCAGGTGAAATCATCGGTAGCAGGGTCAGAGGCTACATTGCAGCAGATCTCATCGACCTCTATGAAAATGCCATACTCTTTTGATATAGCTTCCAGTTCCTTAACAGGTGCCTTTGAAGCACCCCCTGGGACTATCAGGGCACGCACACCGGCCTTGCCTGCCATGCGGGCTATCTGGGGCGTAATATCAGGATGAAGGGAATAAGTGATTATGATGTCAGCATCGAATACCTTCGTATCAAAGTCCAGCCCGGCAAAGAACTCCTCGGGCTCATCTATGAAATCCGGAAGATAAGCGGGAAGCTCTGCCACAATCACTTCCATATCTGTCTTCGAGCGCACGGTATCGACAAGCCTTGACCCATATTTTCCGCGCAGTATAACTCCTATTTTTGTCATTTTCACTACCTGTTGTGATATTATTGAAATAGCGGTATATTAATATTGTTTACTGTTCAACCTTAGTATTACTGCTAAAATATTAAGGTGATATAAATGGAAGATATCGACCAGTCAATGGTATATTTCAGATGTAATGTGTGTGATTTCGTATTTCAGGCAGATCCGAACTTCTTCCCTATAAAATGTCCCCAGTGCGGTAGTGAAGATACTTCCAGGACATAAGGTTATAAGAACAGAAGATCGATGGACATACAATTAAAGGAAATAAGGTCGAAGGATATAAAGTTAATAGAACCGAAGGACATTTGACAATCATGAAAGGAAAGCTCATAACACTGGAAGGTATCGACGGATCCGGTAAATCCACCATTACCCGTTTTTTGAACTCACATCCTTCCTTTTCCAATGCCGTGTTCACAAGGGAACCTACCACAAGCTGGATAGGTGACGCTGTCTACAAAGCTATTGAATCCAATACAGATCACCTTGCAGAGCTGATGCTTTTCACCGCAGACCATGCAAACCATATTGCAACTCTGATACGTCCGGCACTTGAAGAAGGAAAGATAGTAATTTCAGACAGGTATTCGGACAGCAGATATGCATATCAGGGCGTTACACTCAAAGACAAGTTCGATGCGCCTATGGAATGGGTGCAGCAGATCCATAAGGACTGGACAGTAGTCCCTGACCTTACGATCCTTTTTGACATTGACCCGGAAATTGCAGTCCAGCGTTGTGGTAAAAGAGGGGAACAGACAAAGTTCGAGAAGATCGAGCTCTTAAATGGAGTAAGAAAAAATTACCGTCGACTTGCAGAGAAAGAACCGGAAAGGTTCGTCATAATAGATACCGACCGGAACCTTAAAGAAATAGAGAACGATGTGTTGCAGGCAATCACATCGATCATGGAAAGTTAAAGACCGTTCGCATCTGCGAACTTTATGAGGGTCTCACCAAGCTCACGTGCGTATTTCGGATTTATGTTAAAGCGGCTCCTTTTCTGACCGCTTCTTTCCTTTGCGACCTCAACATATTCACTGTCATACTTTTCACTTTTTGCAAGGGTCATGGTAAGATACCAGCCGCCTGCCATCTTGATCTCCATGTACTCTTCGCCTTCAGAAACATTCGTATTAACTTCTGCTGTGTTATCTTCTGCCATATTATCACCAGATATGTAATTTTCAGTTTTTATCTGTTTATTGTAAGTTTAGTTATAAATTTGTAATTTTATTGTAACATTGTAACAGGGATAGAGCCATTGTGTAAAGCTGTAGCCACCAATGCGCCTTTGATACCTATATCCTCAAGCTGTTCGATGTCTTCTAAGCCCCTTACGCCTCCACCGAGAAGAACGTCGTGTTCACAAACATCTGCTATCAGACTTAAAAATTGTGCATCAAACCCCGCCGACGTTCCCACCATATCCATGTCAAGAAATATGACATCATTGATATCAAGGCCGTTGACCATCTCAACTATCTCAAGTGGATCTTTAGGCATAGAAGGGTCTGAAGAGAGGATCACACCATCCTTTTTATCGATACTGACATTTACCCTGGAAGGGTATTGTGAAGCTACCTTCGATATCGTGTCAAGTGAAGCTGTCTCGGTCCCCAGTACGGGATGGTCTGCAAGGTCTATTACAGACATAATGTCCTCAAAAGAGGAAATTCCCGCATCCAGCATGACATTTGTCTGGTCTGAAACAGCCCTGATAACATCGAAGTTGATATCCGGTGCACCCTGACCCTGAAGACGGTTAAGGTCTGCAATATACACTTCTGCCGGCCTGAGACTGCGAACGATCTCCACAGGGTCCGATGTTGTGCATAGCATACTGGACTCATGTACCGGCCGGTACCTGCGACGGTCCCCGCCCTGTGCATGAACAGCATTATGATTATATACATCAAATACAAAGACGATTCGAAACATATTTAATCGATACTTTAGTTCATCCTATAAAAAAGAGGCCAATATATGAAATTACTCGTAAGTCCCATTAACACTGAAGAAGCGATATCCGCACTCAATGGCGGAGCAGATGTAATTGATATCAAAAACCCAAAAGAAGGCTCATTAGGTGCAAATTTCCCATGGGTCATCAGAGATGTGAAAGAGGCAGTTGAGGGTAAAAAACCTATCAGTGCCGCACTCGGTGACTTTAATTTCAAGCCCGGCACCGCAGCACTCGCCGCATACGGGGCTGCATCTGCAGGTGCGGACTATGTGAAGATCGGTCTCTACGACGTAAAGACCGAAGATCAGGCACTTGAAATGATGACCGGTATTGCCGAATCTTTAAAGGGAATGAACGTTAAGGTCGTTGCCTGTGGATATTCCGATTATGAGCGTATCGACTCCATCGATCCGAAACTGCTCCCTGCTATTGGAGAGAAAGCAGGTGTGGACCTTGTTATGGTCGACACTGGTGTCAAGGACGGTCGCTCCACCTTCGAGTTCATGAGCGAAGAGGACCTTGTTGATTTCGTTAACGATGCACATGCACGCGGACTTGAGACTGCGATCGCAGGAACCATCAAATTCGATGACATACCAGCATTAAAACGCATCCAGCCTACCATCATTGGTGTGCGCGGCATAGTCTGTGGCGGAGACCGCAGCACCACCATCAAACAGGAACTTGTTGAGAAATTAAAGAGTGAGATCTGATAGGTCTCACACTATTTTTCTTTTGCAGAAGCTCTTCTGCATCATCTTTTATTTATACTATTACTGTAGATTTTACTCTGTAGTGAATTTTGCAGATATTGCCTCTGGCACTGCCTTTCCTTCGATACTTCCCTACAGGTGACCGATATGTCCGAAGACCTTATTGTTCGTGTTGCAGAAGCAAACCATCGTGATGCAGGCAGAGGCATCGCCCGGCTTGCCAATGCCCTTATGCAAAGAATTGGTGCAGTAAGCGGGGACATCATCGAGATCAAGAGCAAAAAAAGGACCTATGCGAGGGTTCTCCCAGCAAACATTGATGATGACGGGAAAAATATCATCCGCATCGACGGCAATCTGAGAAGCAATGCAAAGGTTGGAATCGATGATCAGGTAACTATCAGGAGAGTTATTGAAAAGGAAGCTGAAAGAATAACTCTTGCACCCACCCGGGCCTTCCCGCAGGAAAGACTTTCACGCTCAATACACCGTAATCTGGAAGGACGACCACTGGAAAGAGGACAGCGTATCAGGATAGAGACAGTTAACAATCCTCTTACCTTTATTGTCAAGTCTACAGTACCACCGGGCCCCGTTGTTGTGGCGCGTACCACTCACATCGTAATGGACAAGCCAACTGCTGAAACAGATATCAGCGAGGGAGTTTCCTACGAGGATATCGGCGGCCTGAAACGGGAACTGGGACTGATGCGCGAGATGATAGAACTTCCTCTGCGCCATCCGGAACTTTTTGACAAGCTAGGTGTTGATCCTCCAAAAGGGGTACTGCTCTACGGCCCTCCCGGCACAGGCAAGACCATGATAGCAAAAGCTGTTGCCAGTGAGAGTGAAGCGAACTTCATTCCGATCAGCGGACCTGAGATCATATCCAAATACTATGGGGAGAGTGAGCAGAAGCTCCGCGAGATATTCGAAAGCGCAGAAAAAGAAGGTCCATCCATAATCTTTATCGACGAGATAGATTCCATCGCACCAAAACGTGACGACGTTGTCGGAGAAGTAGAACGAAGAGTTGTCGCCCAACTGCTCTCACTTATGGACGGATTGAAGAGCAGAGGAAAAGTTATAGTTATAGCGGCTACAAACCGCCCGAACTCCATTGACCAGGCATTGCGCCGCGGCGGGCGGTTCGACCGTGAGATCGAGATAGGGATCCCGGACAGGGGCGGTCGACTGCAAGTACTCTACGTCCATACCCGTGGAATGCCCATCGAAAAAAGCATGCGTCTTGATATGATCGCTGATATGACCCACGGTTTCGTAGGAGCTGACCTGTCATCCCTATGTAAAGAAGCAGCAATGCATGCCCTTCGCAGGATGCTACCCCTGATAAGTATAGAAGAGGAGATCCCACCTGAGATAATGGAACAGCTAGAGGTTACTGAATCTGACTTTATCGAAGCGCATCGGAACATCGAACCATCTGCACTGCGGGAAGTGTTCGTAGAGGTCCCGCATGTCATGTGGGATGACATCGGTGGATTGGAACAGGCAAAACAGGAACTGATCGAGGCTGTGGAATGGCCTCTGAAATACCCGGACATATTCGAAAGCCTGAACACCAGCCCGCCAAGAGGAATACTGCTTTTTGGACCACCGGGAACCGGAAAGACACTTCTTGCAAAGGCTGTTGCAAACGAAAGTGAGGCTAATTTCATAAGTATCAAGGGACCAGAACTTCTCAGCAAGTACGTGGGAGAATCCGAGAAAGCGGTCCGGGAAACATTCAGAAAAGCAAAACAGGCAGCTCCAACAGTTATTTTCTTTGATGAGCTTGACTCCATGGTCCCAAAGCGAGGAATGGGTCTTGAGTCACAGGCAACTGAACGTGTTGTTAGCCAGATACTTACTGAGATCGATGGTATAGAGGAGATGAAGGACATTGTGGTCGTTGCTGCCACCAACCGTCCGGACATTATCGATCCTGCACTTTTAAGACCCGGTCGTTTTGACAGGCTCATCTATGTAAAAGCACCTGAAAGGGAAGAACGTATCAAGATATTCAACATCCATCTTGCCGGCAAGCCCCTCTCAGATGACATTAGCCCTTCCGAGCTTGCTGATATGTCACAAGGTTATGTTGGTGCCGATATCGAAGCAGTTTGCAGGGAAGCTGCAATGATGGCATTGAGAGAGAACATCAAACCGAAAATGACAAAGGAAGAAATTTATGAAGCAGCCAGAAGGATAGTGCTTCAGACATCACATTTCAGGAAAGCAATATCGCGCGTCAGGCCCTCTACATCAAATCGTGAGATGGAGATGTATGTCGAAACTGCCTGCATGTTCTCAAGATCAGAAGATGAAGAAAATAGAGACTGAGGGAAAAGAGAATAAGAGTCTAAATACAGATATTGTATCACTTTAGGGGGAGTAACAACGTTAAGACAAAGATTTGTAATAGATACTACCGCTCTGACCGATCTTCAGACTCGGGAAATGATGGGGATCGATGATCTTTGTGAGGGGATGCGGACAATACTGGAACTGATCGCTGAATCAAGGCTCCATCTGCAGATCAGCTGTTATGTTCCGTTCCCGTCTGTATACAAGGAACTTCATGAGTTTGCAAAGAACAACGATTGTGATGATGAGGTTATTGCAAAGATAGATACATGGCTCGTTAAAAAGGCACCGGACAGGCATGATGTGAAGATACCATCCCATATTTTCCACGAGTATGTTGCATATATGCGCGAGCGCATCAACAAAGGTATGAACGTAGCAGAAGAAGCAATCAGGGAAGCATCCATACAATGCCTTTCTGTCAATCCCGAAACTGATGCCGGCTATGACATGGATAATGTGATCGATCGCGAGCTTATTGGTGGCATTGTAGGCAAGTTCAGGAACAAGTATCGTTCAGCACTTCGCTATGGCATCCTTGACAGCGCACCGGACATTGATGTGCTTCTGCTTGCAAAAGAATTGGATGCCGCAGTTGTTGCAAGTGATTATGGTATCCAGAAATGGGCAGAACAACTTGGGGTCAGGTTCGTACCTGCAACAACATTTCCCATGATGCTACAGGAATATCTTAAGCACACGCCTTCGAACGAGAAATTCAAAAAGTGAGTTTTAAGCACCGACGATAAACGAGACCAATGCGAAAAGCATTGCGAACTTGAATAGTTTTGAAGAGCGTGCAGCATTATTTTTTCCAAGGATCTGATAGACCGCCAGGAGGAAGAATATGTCTGCAATTGCCACAACGAAAAGATATCTTTCGTTCAGTATTGATTGAAGATAGGGTACAGGACTTGCCAGCATGGCAATAAAACCAAAAGCTGCTGCCACATAGGATGCTTTTTTTGACCCCATGACGATCGGTAATGTTCTTGCACCTTCTTTTTTGTCACCCTCCACATCCTCTATGTCCTTTACGATCTCACGGGCAATTGTGGCAAGGCTTGCCAGCAGGAAAAGAACGACCACTGCCTTAAGGCCTTCCATACCGAAAACTGCACCACCGAAAAGGAATGTGGAACCTGTAAGGTAACCTACCGAAGCATTGCCGAAGAAGGGAGTTCTTTTCAGGCTCTTTGCATAGAGTATCAGAACCAGTGAATTGAGCATGGCAATGATGCCACAAAGCACATTGACAAGAAATGCCATTGCGATCCCTGCACCAAAAAGTATGAGAGAGAAATAAAGGGCACTCTTTAATGGAACCCTGCCAGAGGGGATCGGTCTTGAAGGTTTGTTCACGGTATCGATGTCGATATCGAAATAGTCATTAAGCCCGTTTCCGGCACCTGTCACGAAAAAGACGATGAAAAATACAAGAGATGCATCATAAAATGAAATTGAGGCAGCTGAACCTGCTGATGAAAGAATGTTGTAAGCTATAAGGACACCAACCATTGTAGCAAAAGCTGCCATTGCACAATTGCCAGCACGCATAAGTTCGAGATAAGATCGCATCTTTATGTCCCCATTAAATAAAGTTACCTGCTGCGCCTGACCTCTAGCATACGATCAAGAGACTGTTTTGCATGCAAGCGAATATCTTCCGGCACGGTCACAATGTGTTCCATGTTCTCCAGTGAATACAGTACTGCTTCCAGATTTATCATCTTCATGTCAGAGCAGAAGGCAAATTTAGAAACAGGATAGAATCTTTTTCCGGGGTTCTCAAGCTCTAACTGGTGCATTATTCCCTGCTCTGTGGAAATAATAAAATCATTGCATGAAGAATCCTTTGCATACTTCAGCATACCTGTGGTACTGAACACATGGTCTGCATCCTCAAGCACCTGAAAGCGGCATTCTGGATGTGCCATTATTTCTGCATCCGGATGGTCGTGTATTGCCATCAGAGCATCCTCTTCAAGTATCTGGTTGTGCACAGGGCAGTAACCATCCCACGGAATTATCTTCTTGTCAGTGTGCTTTGCGACATAAGCTGCAAGGTTCTTGTCAGGAACAAAGATGATCTCATCCGCATCCAATGAATTCACAACTTCCACTGCATTGGCCGATGTACAGCAAATATCACTTTCAGCCTTGACATCAGCCCTTGTATTAACATAACAGACCACCATTGCATCTGGGTACTCTTTTTTCATCTCACGAAGAGAAGGTACATCCACCATTGCCGCCATGGGACAATTCGCATCTGCATCCGGCATAAGCACTGTCTTTTCAGGAGAGAGGATCGCAGCGCTTTCAGCCATGAAACTTACACCGCAAAACACGATCACATCGGCATCCTGATCAACTGCTTCCTGACTCAATCCAAGGGAATCGCCTACAAAATCTGCAATATCCTGAACTTCATCACGTGCATAGCAATGAGCCAGGATCACGGCATTGCGCTCTTTTTTTAACGATCTGATCTTATTGATGATGGTTTGCCTGTCCTGCATATGATCACTTGATTTTTCAATTTTGTAGCTGGTTACTACATGTTAATGAATGTTGATGGACCGAGCTACAATAACTAAGGATTAAACATTTTTGCCCCAACGGACCTATCATGTACCTACCTGAAGTGGAGATGCGATCTTCTTTAATGTGGATATCGCTGACAAGGCAGCCAGATAACTTGTTTTGGGGTTTGTCGGGGCCGGGACGTTCTCCACACGGCTTGTGAACATTCCGAACTCTCCTTCTACGGTAATTTCATGGATGTTCCTTGAAAGTGCAGGATTTGCAACGATCTTGACCTTTGTTCTATCAAAACCGATACCTGCAATGCTCAGGGATGCTGCAACATTAACATTGGCAGGAAAAGCTTTGACAGCTTCGGACGCCATGCCATCAAATATTACGGTCTTTCCTGTGATAGCATCAAGGTCTATGTTGTTCTGGATAACATAGGGTGCTCCTGCAAGGCTTCTGGGATGCTTCTCCGTGGTCAGTGTCACCGAATGGATCGTTTTTGCAGATGCAGATTTTAAGCCATCGAGACCTGCAATTGCTCCTGAGGGGAGGTATACCTTGCAGTCATACTCCTTTGCAAGGTCAGTGGTCATTTTAAGGAGATTCTGGTCAGCAAAAGCTCCCACACTTATAGACATGACATCACACTTTGCATGCAGGGCAGTAGGAACTACTTCGTAGACTGCCTGCTGGGACGCACATTCTACCACAAGATCAACGTGCTTTACCATCTCTACGATCTCAAGAACTTTCGGATCCATGTTCCTGAGCTGTTCTTTCAAATCAATTGTTGCCTGTTCGTGTCTGTCATACACTGCATACAGTTCGACATCTATGTGGCCGGAATCGATAGCTTTGCAAAGTTCGGTACCGATAGCTCCACATCCGAACACTCCGATCTTTAGCATTCTGGACTCCTTATGAATATTTTATTAATTCGATAATGGTTAGTTGAATATCGGTCGACCTATAAGTTCGACCATGGTATTCCAAAATACTCTAAAAGCATATAAACCTCTTGAGGCATTAATATATGTGGTAATATGATACTGAACTGTGAGATAGAACGATTCATCAGTGAAGATCTTGGGGCTAATGATATTTCCTGCACCCTTGTTCCTGAAACAAAGATCAATGCGATCATTTTTGCAAAAGAGGATTGTGTTGTCGCAGGGATCGAAGTTGCACAAAGGATAATGGAATACTTTGGTATCCAGACAAATACGGAACTTGTGGAAGGGGATGAGATCAAAGCAGGGGATACGATCTTTGAAGTAACTGGAAATTCCGTAGCAATATTACGCGCCGAACGCCTTGTCCTGAACTTCCTGGGACATCTTACCGGAATTGCAACATTGACCCACAAATATGTACAGACGGTCAGGCAGTATTCAGATACAAAGGTGGCCGGGACCAGAAAAACAACTCCGGGGATAAGAAAGTTCGAAAAGCTTGCTATCATTGCAGGTGGAGGAGACCCTCACAGGTTCGATCTTTCAGATGCCATTATGATCAAGGACAACCACATAAATGCCATGGGTCTTGAGAACGCAATTGTCTCTGCTAAAAAACTGGCTGGATTTACACAGAAGATCGATGTGGAAGTCGAGACAGCAGAAGATGCGGTCACAGCAGCACGACTGGGTGTTGATATTATCATGTTCGACAATATGTTACCCGAACAGGTGATCCATACGCTGGAAGAATTGAAACGGGAAGGAGTCAGGGATGATGTTATCATTGAGGTTTCAGGAGGTATAAACCTGGATAACATTTCAGAATATGCCAAGACAGGCGTTGATGTGATATCTATTGGTTCACTTGTGCATAAAGCAGAGTGGACAGATGTCAGTCTTGAATTTATAGAAACTGATACGTGATGCCATTATCACAAACTATTTATTGGATTCTTATATTGTATTGATGCTGGTAGAGTATATACTATAAAATACTATTAAATTACAATTTACTTCTGCGTCGAGGGAATTATGTTTCGGTCTAAAAATTTGTTTGTGACGATAGTGGCAATAACATTGATAGCTTTGATGTTCACATCGAGTGCATCTGCCAAAGATATCCTGTTCAATGGAACCATAGAAGAAGGAGATGGATACCAGATCAATAATATTGTGATTGATGTGGCCGAGGTCTTTGTAGATGCCGGGACCTGCGTCTTTAAAGTGTATGATCAGGAGGAGTTGATACATGATAAGATGCTTAATGAAGGCAATTCATACTCTTTTGATGTGGAAGAAGGGACTATTGAATTCACATTAGACTCCGTGATCGGGGGACTGGTACCACATGCAAAAGTATCTATTACCATAGATGATGACAATTCCGTTTATCTGGAACAGGTCGTTGATGGTGGCCATGATAAAGCAAAGTATTCAGGCACACCTGAACTGAAGATCACAAAGGAAGTAAGTTCCTATAGTGTAGAAAAGGGTGATGTTGTCACGATCAAAGTTGTGGTAAGGAACGACGGAGATGGAAGAGCTACTGAAGTTCGTTTCACTGATCCGAAGCCTGCCGGCTTCATCTTGCAGGAGATAACTCTTGAAGAGACCGGAACAATGTCAATCGACAAATATGAGGAGAGAACAATTTTCCTCTATAAGCTGCAGGCAAATGAAGCAGGAACATTTGAACTTAAGCCCACTGTTGCAACCTACTCTAATGAAGCAGAACTGGACTTCCCGCAAGCTACCTCGAACAGACCTGTTGTAACGGTCACAGGTGAAGACAAAATGGCAGAACTTGAGTTCACCACTACAATGGATGCCAGAAGCGTACAAAGAGGCGATGATGTAGAGGTCACGATCAATATCAAAAATACAGGAGAGGCTGCTGCAAATGGTGTCATATTGAACATCCGGGTTCCGGAAGGACTTGATTTTGAAGGTAGTAGTGATAACATCGAAATGATCAACAATGTACCAAAGGTATATATTGAGAACTTCGGCCTGAACCAGGAAAAAGAGATCAAATATAATATCAAGCCAACTGAAGTGGGAACTTATACTATTACGACAGAATACTCATACCAATATGAAAGTGGCAGCTCCACAGGATCAGAGGTTGTAAGCGGAGAGTTTACGACAAGCCCACTCGATGTGGCCAGAGGAGACACTGATGTGCTTTTCGAACAGCCCTGGTATACATATGCAGTCCCATTAGTATTCATTCTCGCCATAGGAGGATGGATCGTCTACCGATCAAGGCAATACAAATACTGATCACCAGCTAACTTCATAATGAATGTTTCAAGAGAATTTAAATCTGGAGGAATTATTTGCTCAATATACTGGTCATAGGAAATGGTCAATGTGGTAACCGTATCCTTGATGCGATAAACAAAGAGGCTTTTGGTGGTAAAAGCAAATTTGCAAAGTTCTACTCACAGCAGAAATACAAGAGCAATGTTGAGACAATAGCGATCAACACTGCAATGAACGACCTGAAAGAGATGAGGTTCACCAAAGCAAAGGACAGAGTACATATTCCTCACCTTCACGGAGTCGGTGCAAACCGCAATGTAGGTAAACATGTCTTTGAAGATAACAAAGCAAACATCATGCGCCAGATCGAGGAAAGGGGAAACTTCGATATCGGGTTTGTGGTTACGTCCGCATCAGGTGGAACAGGTTCATCGTTTACACCTCCACTTATCGAGGAATTAAAGAAGAACTATGATTTCCCGATCTATGCAGTAGTTGTCCTTCCATTCAGGGAGGAGGGTACACTCTACCTGCAGAATGCTGCATTCTGCCTGAAGGATATACGCGACAGCGGAGTTGACGGTATAATACTTGCTGACAACCAGTTCCTCAAACAGATTGGAGGAGATGTACAATCAGCATACAACACCATCAATGATATGATCGCAAAACGCATCCTATTCCTTATCGATGCGTTGGATAGCGAAATGATGATGGTGACCGATCTTGGTGACTTCAAGACAGTTATGAGTGGTGGTGCAGGGCTTGCAACCATCGGTTTCTATGAAGCTGATAAGGGAACACCAATCAAGTCAGCAATACAAAAGTCACTTTCTCCTTCCGGTCTTCTGTTCTCAACTGATGTTTACAAGGAAGGCAGCAGGGCAATGGTGATCATAAAAGGTGACAAGTCATACCTGAGCATTGATGAGATATCCACCGAAGTTGAAAAACTTTCATCATCTGTCGGTCATGTTTTCAAAGGTATCATTGTTAGGAAGGGAGAAACACCCCAGGTACTTACTGTACTAACACTTGAAGTCGCAGAAGAACTTGAAAATCTTTATTCTGTTGCCGTAGATGCGATCCATCAGGAACGCGAAAAGAAAACAAGGGTTGCAGAGGAAAAAGGAGTCGATCGGGCATTCTCCCAGATCGATGGGCTTGAACCTGATTATTAAGCATTCTATAATATCCCTTTAAGGGATATTTTATAATATTTTTTAAATATTTTTCCCTAACTGTGTTCAGCGTTTTATAGTCAGTTTATTACAAAAAATGAGTGTCATCAAAAGGTATTGCTTACTCATGAGAAAACACCATTCACTATAAATAATCCAGAAAAGAAAAGGAATGTGCAAAGACCTAAAACAAAGCAGGTATAGCATGACAAGTGAACCCAACATAATTGAGATACGAGACCTTACCAAGATATATACCGATGGTCTTGGGGTCAAAGCACTTGACGGACTGAACATGACCGTAAAGCGCGGAGAGTTCCTTTCAATAATCGGTCCTTCAGGATCAGGAAAGAGCACTTTACTTCATATGATAGGCATACTGGATACACCTTCCAGCGGGACCATACTGATAGATGGGGAAAATGTAACTATGATGTCTGACAAGGAACGTTCCAGTGCACGCAACAAGATGCTGGGTTTTATTTTTCAGTACCATCATTTGATGCCTGATTTTTCTGCACTTGAAAATGTGATGATGCCCCTGCTGATAGCAGGAAAAAGCAAGCATGAAGCTGAAAAGATAGCAAGCGATCTTCTAAAGGAAGTCGGTCTCGAAGAAAGGATGGATCACCGGCCTAACCAGCTTTCAGGGGGCCAGAACCAGAGAGTTGCTGTAGCCCGTGCACTGGCAAACGATCCAAAAATAGTAATAGGTGATGAACCTACGGGAAATCTGGACAGCCATTCCAGTGATAAGATATATGAGCTTCTAAGAAAGCTTAACAGAGAACATGATCAAACTTTCATCCTTGTGACCCACGACGAGAACATGGCCGCAAAGACTGACCGTATCGTACGGATAGTAGATGGGAAAATAGTCAATGAATGATCTAAATGGTGGAAATATGGAATATAGTAAAGGGAATATAGGACGGGTCTTTACCGTAAGGATAGACACTGGAGAAGACCTGCTAAAAGAACTCGAAGGACTTGCTAAAAAAGAAAGTATTACATCCGCAGCTTTTATCCTGCTGGGTGCTGTGGCTAAAGGAAATCTGGTTATTGGTCCAAAAGAGAATGCAATACCACCTGAGCCTATGTGGGCTAATTACTCCGAACCGCATGAAGTTATAGGGATCGGAAATATCTTTTCAGAGGAAGGAAGACCAAAGATACACCTTCACACTGCTGCTGGTCGTGGCGATAATGTGAATGTTGGATGCATGCGCGGAGAAAGTGAGGCTTTTATGGTGCTGGAGGTATTTATACTGGAAATATCCGGCATGGAGGCTAACCGTGCTTTTGATACTGCAAAAGGATTTGCTCCAATTGCGTTCGGAGCGAAGAAATAAGAAAGGATCAAATCTTTAAGATTTACCATCAGGGGCCTTTTTCAGAAGGTCCTGAATTACCCTCAGCTTTTCCTTGTTCATTTTCAGTATCTTGTCCTCATAGACCTTGATTATATCTGCAAAGTCCACTTTCAGGGAATAATATTTTGCAGGCCTTCCCCTGCACTTTGTCCTTTTATCATCTCTTTCTTCTATCCATCCACGTTCATTAAGTGAGCGCATGGCAACGCTTACCTCCGGTTGCCTCAGCCCGGTGGCCCTCTCGATGTCCTGTGAGCTCAATTCTTCTACATTGAAAAGACAGGCTATCGAAAGCGCTTCGATCCTCGGAACGTCAATGCTTTGCAAAAGTGATGATACTTCATATCCTTCATCATCCATTGAAATAATATTTTCACTCCCCATTACAATAATAATACTATTACAATATAAATTTATGCTGTTGGAATGTTGAGTATATAAGAATCATGTGATATTAAAGCCTGAAACAAAAATGCGGTAACGATATATACTGTAATGTACGATTGGTCAATAGAACGTTCTAATGGTGGAAACATGAGCTATATTGGCGAAGAAGCAAAGTATACAATTAAAAAAGTACATGCCAGGGAAATCCTGGATTCCAGAGGAAATCCTACTGTTGAAGTCGATATCTACACTGCCCAGGGATTTGGAAGGGCAAGTGTGCCTTCAGGGGCATCGACCGGAAGTAATGAAGCACTCGAACTAAGGGATAAAGATGCTGACCGTTACAACGGGAAAGGCGTACTTGATGCAGTTGAAAATGTGAACGCAACCTTTGCAAAGGAACTGCTTGGAATGGACGTTCGCAACCAGCGTGAGATCGATGAGCTGATGATCGCACTGGATGGAACCGATAACAAGATGACCTTTGGTGCCAATGCTATCTTGGGTGTTTCCATGGCCGTTGCAAAAGCAGCTGCTGATTCACTTAACATGTCACTTTACCGCTACCTTGGCGGAACCAACGCATTTGCAATGCCTGTACCAACCATGAACGTACTCAACGGCGGCAAGCATGCTGGTAACGAGCTCTCAATTCAGGAGTTCATGATTCAGCCAAAGGGAGCCGACACTTATTCCAATGCTTTGAGAATGGGAACCGAGACATACCATGCACTTGGAAAGGTACTTGAAGATAAATATGGTGCATCTGCAACCAACGTCGGTTATGAAGGAGGATATGCTCCACCGATCTCAATGACATCCGATGCACTGGATGCTCTCGTGAGTGCTATTGATGAAGCAGGATATACCGAATCAGAGATCACCATCGGCCTTGATGCTGCTGCATCAGAGTTCTTTGAAGATGGGAAATATTCCATTGATGGGAATATGCTCACACCTGCGGAACTTGTGGATTATTACCTTGAGCTTCTCGACACCTATCCGATCCTTTCCATTGAGGACCCATTCCATGAAGAGTCATTCGAAGACTTTGCAACGCTTACCACTGAGGCATGGGATACCATCATCGTAGGCGATGATTTGTTCGTGACAAATGTGGAACGCCTTGCAAAGGGTGTTGAAATGGACGCTGCAAATGCACTCCTGCTCAAGATCAACCAGATAGGTACGATCTCCGAGTCATTTGATGCCGCAAACCTTGCGCTTCGCAATGGATACAGTGTTGTGGTAAGCCACCGCTCCGCTGAGACCGAAGATCCAATGATCGCAGACATTTCTGTTGCAATAGGTGCAGACCTTATCAAGACAGGAGCACCTGCAAGAAGTGAACGCACTGCAAAATACAACCAGTTACTCAGAATAGAAGAAGATCTCGGAGACTCTGCACGCTATGTGCAGCTCTGAGATTTTTTATTTTAATTTAAGTTTTAATTCTTCTGAATTTATTTTAAATTCATTTTGAACTTGATTTTCCAGATTTAAAAATCAAAGAGAGAACTCTGTGTTTTCTGATCCGCCTGCTGAGCAGATGCTTCGGTTCCTCTGCAGGTCCTTCTTACAGTTTCGACCTTTTCTTCAGGAGATTTATCGAAATCAAAGAGACCTTTTTGTTTTGAATCGTGGTTCAGGGTAGCCACATCAACCCCAAAGACGCCAAGGATACGCTCTACAGGTGGCAACATCTGCTTCTGTATGTAATAGTCCACATCCAGCGTAATATTGTGCTCACGGACATATTCGGGATCCTCAGCCCGATCTACGAAAAGACCTTTCCCTGCAGTAATAACAAATGGTATCCTCTCACCAATTGCCGGGCGAACACCTGTGCGCCTCTGTATATTCTCCACCACAGTAAGATGAGGCTGTTTGTTCTTGTAACTTGAAGGAGACTTGGAGAAACTCTTTGTAAGCACAAGATCCTCAACAATATCAGCATCCTTCTGCACATCCAGATTGCGCACCCTGTCAACAAGTTCCCTTACATGGCGAACAGAGCCATCAATGTCACCTTCCTTTAGTACAAGTTCCAGTACCCTGTTAAGCATCTTCGATGTTAGCTCACACCAGTCGCGGCGCACCGTTTCCAGTCCCTTTACCTTTATCTTATCTTTCCAGCCATCGTTCGTTGGCTCAAAGATCCACTGGGCATATCTTTTCTTGGCTATCAGAAGAACACGCTTTGCAGCTGCCTCAAATTCGAGTTCCATAGGATCAGGCAACGATGCTGTGACAATGCTTGCGACCTTCCTTCCCACTAATGCGGAGTCTTCAAGTGAGAACTCACTTTCTGCGAACTCCTCGTCACAATCGTTCTTGCAATGAACAAAAACACTGTCGGTATCACCGTAAGCCACAGAGAGCTTCACTAATTTGTCATCCTCTCTGGGATCAGTGATCTCATCTGTGAGATGAGCTACATTATCCCGGAGAATTATAGTGCCTATCTTGTTGCAAACGATATCCTCGGTCCTTGCTATGTTCCCCCTGCCTATACTTGTTACAGAATTAGCCATCTGGAGACTATAGAGCCTCGCACGGGCATAACCGGAATAACCATAAAAACTGTTAAGCAGGATCTTCAAAGCAAGCTGTGTTGCATCAAGAACACGATACTCACCTTCATCGCTTGCCTTTTTCATCAATTGCTTTGTTTTGGTCCTCTGGTCAAGCAAATGTTCAAGAACTGAGGGTACAACTCCTTTGAATATGTCGGGCTTAACGAATTCTCCCTTTGAAGGAGAACGGATAATATCTTCTTCAGGATATGAGCCCGGTTTCACAACAGTTGTATAACAAAGGTTGTGAGCCATCATAATGGTAGGATAAAGGGATTTGTAGTCCAGAACAATAACATTTTCATGCAAACCTTTCTCAGGCTCAAGTACTGCACCACCTTTAAGGTTCTCGTTTTGCTTGCGCCTGAAAGCTGAAGTTTCATCATCCGGTTTTGTGGACATTACCCTGCCCTGTTTACCGAACTCCGTCATCAGGATATGCTCCACCATATTGGTCTGCCCGCCACTGACCGTATCCTGAAGCAGGATACCACTGACCCTTGATAAAGCAATATATTTGTCAAGAAGCTTGAGCTTAAGCAAAAGCTCAAGGGCAAGCTCGGAGTCACGCCTGGAATAATCTATGAACTTCCTGATCTTCTCACCGGAATCATTCCAGTGCTCTTCCATATCAGCCGGAGCAACGTCCAGTTTTTCCCTGTCTAGCAGTTCCTTTGAAACGTTACGCAGGGTGTATCTTTTCAGGCTGAACTGTTGCCTGATAAGAGGAAGTGCATCCACGACCACCCTTCCGGGTATCGACACCATTGTGCGACTTATGATCTTGCGGTAACTTAACTGTCTTGAATCCCTTCCTACAATCGGTTTGATGCCGGCACCTGATTCGTTCAGGGTATTCACCCTATCCACGATATAGGGAACATCAAAATCATTTATGTTGTAACCAGTGATCACGTCAGGATCGTATTCCGTGATGATCTCAAAGAACCGGTTAAGAAGATCGGATTCTTCCGTGAATATCTCCACGTCATCGTCAACGCCTTCTACCTCTTTCTTGACCAGTATAATGGTACTGTGGCCCTTATAAGCTGGCTCAAAGGCAAAACTTACCATAATAATAGGAGAAACATCAGGTGTAGGCATACCACCGTCATGAGGCAGGCATTCAATGTCAAAGGCCATATACTTCAGTGGTGCGTTGGCGATCCTGTCAACTTCGGTCAGCTCTGAAGATCTTATGACATTGTCGCAGAGCAGATCACCTTTAGATATATTGCCATCTTTTTCTGCACTGACCCAGCCCATGCCTTTGAAACCTTTGTCTATAAGGAACCTGTTCCTGAACAGGATGTCCGTTTCATAGATCTCCCTGACACCCAGCATTCCTGCTACTTCATCCCTTATTTCAGGAACATTACGCGGGTCAAATGTGGTCACCTTTAACATGGGTTGTTTTGTTTCCTGGTAGCCTATGGGCTCGAACCTCTCGACCACTTCAATGTCCTTTACAACATCGAACCTGTCTTTTATTGTCTGACCCAGCTTCTGGAGATCACCTGATGCACTGAGATAAAAATAAGGCTCAAATCCCGGAACAAGACAGCAGACGCTCTTTCCATCGTCAGACCTGCCAAAAAGGCGTACTACAGGTCGATCTTCTTCACGGAAATAGTCAGCATCCAGGATCTGGAAATTCATGGAACTACTTAATGTGAAGGCATAATATATGCTTTGTTGTCAAAACAAAACAGAAAACAGATCAAATCGCAAAAAACAAGTAAAACATAATCAATGAAAGGCAAAGTGCCCGGAGCGTGACTCGAACACGCGACCTCCAGATTTCTCAGGAGATTTGGACGCTCGGTTAAAAGTCCCTATGAGTCTGGCGCCCCAACCAACTAGGCTATCCGGGCATTGCAGCACCTAAATGGACATAGTGATATTAAAGCGTATCGATTGACATCAACATCCTTTTGAATTTTTAAAAAAGGACCGGATCAGAATCCGGTCGCTTCAGCAAGATCAAATACTGTCGTGCTGTCATCGGTGTTACCCTTGACAAGGAACACGAAATTCTCATTGGTCCATACGTAGTGATAACGTGGGACCTGTTCACCATTTAGTGTAATGTGCTTTGTGATAAGCGTTGCATCATGATCATTGAATGATTCTTCTACGAACCTCTCAACTATAGAATCTGGGAAACCAGCCTTGTAAGTAGTTGCAAACTGTTCTGCAGCCTCATCACTTTCCAACTCAACAGCTGTAATGAAATAGTCCACAGAATCAAGCTGGTATATGCCTTCAGACGCCTGAACGATACCAGATACATCCGCATAGTCTGTTTTTATATCTTCTACCTCAAGAGAACGAGCACCAAGGTATTCGAAACCTTCAGGAACATTTTCCAGCACTACACCATCAACACTGAGATCAGTGTTTGTTATAGGGTCCTCCGGCTCAGCCGGTTCTGTACATCCTGACATTGCAACAAGTAGCAATGCAATGAGAGAAATCATCAATACCTTCATATTCATCTTAAAGACCTCATTGTTCTAAGTTAGAATGAGATACAATAAGAATATAAGGTATTTTAATTTATCGAAAACCCTGACAAAAAAAAGAAATGTTAGAAGGGTTTGCACCCTTCTTAAATTTTAGTTATTTAGTTCCTTCTGACGAAGTATGCTACTGCAAGGAGACCTGCAATTGCGAAGACTGCTTCAAAACCAGGTACTGGCTCATCAACAGGCTCATCAACAGGCTCTGTTACATTGTCTGTTACATTGTCTGTTGGCTCAGTGACATTGTCTGTTGGCTCAGTGACATTGTCTGTTGGCTCTACAGGCTCTACAGGCTCTACAGGCTCTACAGGCTCTTCATCGTCACCGTCAACTGTTGCTTCGGTGTAGAGATACCACCTGTCGGTGTCCTCGTCTGCCCTGATACCAAGAGTTTCAGTGAGTGAGAGGGTGTCGTCATCTGGCATATCGAGCTCATTGTCCTCATTGGTCATTGTAATAAGACCATTCAGACCTGTAACAGTAAGTTCTCCGAACTCATCGTCATCTTCAAGGACGAGTGGATCATCAGAGATCTGGAAGACACCGTCGATAACACAGAGGCTGTCAACCTGTCCCTGGAATACCTGGTCAACGTGGACCATGATCACATCAACGTCTTCGTTGTCATTAAGGTCCATCTGGAAGTACCAGGTCTTCTCATATGCATTGTCGACGCTTGTGCTGAGGATCTTGTCTTCTACGAAGTCGCCGTCCTTGGTAAGGTCGAGCCATACCTTGTTACCGTCAACATCGATCTGCTTTGGTGTGACTGAATAGCCGTCACCGAG
Source organism: Methanococcoides sp. AM1 (assembly GCF_900774055.1). Lineage (NCBI taxonomy): Archaea > Methanobacteriati > Methanobacteriota > Methanomicrobia > Methanosarcinales > Methanosarcinaceae > Methanococcoides > Methanococcoides sp. AM1. The sequence continues at coordinate 453,282 of NZ_CAAGSW010000001.1, forward strand.
CTCAAGGGATTCACCGGTTCTAAGAGTGTAACTGGTGTCATCGTCCATGAGGATCTGGGAAAGTGTTGCTACATCGCCTGCAACTACGAAGTATTCCTCAGCAAGGAATCCGATCTTGTCATAGGTGAAAAGTGTAGCTGTGCTTTCATTTACAGTAAATTCAAATTCTGGTTCCTGATCAGCTACTGGTGCTGAATTGTAGACAACACCAACATCCTCAGGAATGTCAGTACCATCGATGTTAAGGGTCAGGTTCTCAGAAGATTCGCCGGTGTCAAGATCTAACCAGAAGCCAGCAAAGCTGTCAGCATCCCAGGTAAATGGATCAGCTGATGTGACTTCACCACGGATCTCGTAAGTTCCAGGTTCTGTGAACTCAGTAAAGAGATACCACCTGTCGGTGTCCTCGTCTGCCCTGATACCAATGGTTTCAGTGAGTGAGAGGGTGTCGTCATCTGGCATATCGAGCTCATTGTCCTCATTGGTCATTGTAATAAGACCATTCAGACCTGTAACAGTAAGTTCTCCGAACTCATCGTCATCTTCAAGGACGAGTGGATCATCAGAGATCTGGAAGAGACCGTCGATAACACAGAGGCTGTCAACCTGTCCCTGGAATACCTGGTCAACGTGGACCATGATTACATCAACGTCTTCGTTGTCATTGAGGTCCATCTGGAAGTACCAGGTCTTCTCATATGCATTGTTGACGTCTGTGCTGAGGATCTTGTCTTCTACGAAGTCGCCGTCCTTGGTAAGGTCGAGCCATACCTTGTTACCGTCAACATCGATCTGCTTTGGTGTGACTGAATAGCCGTCACCGAGTTCAAGAGATTCACCGGTTCTAAGAGTGTAACTGGTGTCATCGTCCATGAGGATCTTGGAAAGTGTTGCTACATCGCCTGCAACTACGAAGTATTCCTCAGCAAGGAATCCGATCTTGTCATAGGTGAAAAGTGTAGCTGTGCTTTCATTTACAGTAAATTCAAATTCTGGTTCCTGATCAGCTACTGGTGCTGCATTGTAGACAACACCAACATCCTCAGGAATGTCAGTACCAGAGATGTTAAGGGTCAGGTTCTCAGAAGATTCGCCGGTGTCAAGATCTAACCAGAAGCCAGCAAAGTTGCTTGCATTCCATGTGAATGGGTCAGCTGATGTGACTTCACCGCGAATCTCAACGGAATCTGCAGCACTTGCTACTGATACAAAGCTCAGTACCATGAGAGCAGCCATTGCGATTGCTAAAAATTTGTTCATTATTTTCCTCCATTATTTTAAATATATCAAGAGTGAGAATCAAGATAAACGTATTAACGTGTATCAGTCCTCCAAACAATGCACGAAGTTTCGTCCATTGCCGAAGGAGATATAATCACCCTCTTAATCCCGTCATATTGGATTACAACTGTCTAATAAGTTAATTGCCTATTAAATCTTTTGTGGTCCTATTTAACACATTTATCGCAATGCAAAGGTAAATATCGATGCAAATGACGGTAAATGTCGAAGATTATTCAGGGGATTTAATATAAAACGCTCAAAAATCACCTATTATAATTCGTAGATTGTCGATATTGTGAACATCAGCTTTTTTGTTGTTATGACCAATGCTGTAATATGCAGCTATCCTCAATAAATTTATATGTACAGCGTGTTAATTATTATGATAATAACAGTATAACCTGTTGTGTCATATAATTACCAGTAATAGTTCAAATGTGTCATAGTTGACAGATAAGAGCTTCAACCCGTGTGCATACTAATATAATGAGGAGTGAAAATATACATGTTCGAAGGATCAGCCTCTGAAGAAATATCAATGGAAGATGAAATGAACAGGGTCAAGACCGGCATCCCCGGATTTGATGAACTTTGTGGGGGAGGAATTATCCGCGATCGTACATACCTTATATCAGGTACATCCGGTGCAGGAAAAACAAACTTTTCTGTCCAGTACATATATAATGGTATTACAAAATACGGCGAGAACGGTATTATCGTCGCAACAGAAGAGAGACCAGAACAGATAAGGGAGAATGTACTGAAATTCGGATGGGACCTTCAGGCACTGGAAGATGAAGGTAAACTTATCATCATCGATGCATGTTCCACCAAGATCGGTATTCCATCACAGGAAAAATATGTCGATGTCAGGCCTTTTGACACTCGCTCAATGATGGACCAGATAATTGCCAGTCAGGAAGAGATCAATGCAAAAAGAGCTCTTATCGACTCTACGACTTCCATCAGTTTCTACCTGCACGATCCTGCAAAGATCCGTGTGGAACTCCTCAAGCTCAGTACGACCCTGGAAGTTATCGGACTGACCTCAATGATGACATGTGAGATCATAAATGAAAAGGAGCCTGCAAGGTTCGGTGTGGAGACCTTCGTAACAGACGGTACCTTCGTACTTCATTACGATATGCGTGAAACGGTCCGCACCCGCACTATTGAAGTATTCAAAATGCGTGGTTCAGACCACAGCAAGAAGCTACACCCATATGATATTACTTCAGAAGGCTTTGTGATACACCCACACGAAGAAGTGTATGCACCATCTTCATTCTGATAAACTATTGTCACTGTAATGGTATAAAGGAAAAATTCGGGCATCTTTGCAAATATTCTAAAGATGCCTGAAAATACCTGCGAAAATATCAGAGATCGGGATAGGTTTCTTCGTTTCCGCATTCTATACATTTGTAGATTACAAGTGCGCGACCAAAATTGTCGTGTCTTTTGACAGTAGGATATCTCCAGCGATTCATCCTTCCTTCACACAATGGACATCTGTAGTTCATTTTACTTCACCGATTGATAAATCTAAATTCTTTTTTTAAGCGTGCATTATATTGACCAGAGCCATATATTAGATTTACTCTAATTCATATTCTGCTACTTGCCAGTATTTTCTTTATCGCTTCAGCAATAAAGAGTGTTGCAAACGCTGCGGAGATCGGAACGATCCATTCAGCCGGACCCAGAGCTACAAGCTCGAATATATTCCCAAGATATGGAACATACATCACCGTCAGTGTCAGCAGGAATGTGCTGGCAACACCTGCAAGCATTAATTTGTTAGTGAAAAGACCAACGCTAAAAGCAGATCTTGTCAGCGACCTGAACACGAATGGAATGAAAAGTATCATACTGACGATTGTCGCAAAGGTCATAGTTCTCGCCCTTTCGATGTTACCCACAGGGTCAGAGAACAGGAATACAAGGAAGCATACCATACCCATAACCAAAGCAATACTTACCACCAGTAACAGATTTCTTTTCTTGAGTATTCTCTCCCCTGGCTTGCGAGGTTTTTCATACATCACTTCATCCCTTATCGGATCAAGACCAAGTGCAATTGCAGGCATGATCTCGTCGAACATATTGATGAACAATATCTGCAGCGCCAGAAGTGGGATCAGGTCAAATCCCAGAAGCGTTATTCCCAGCAATATGAGAATTACCTCGGTAAAGTTCCTTGATACCAGATAGGTTGTGAACTTCTCGATGTTCTCATAAATACCACGACCACGTTTTACAGCTTCCACTATTGTCTCGAAATTATCATCCTGCAAGACCATCAGACTGGACTCTTTTGCAACATCAGTACCTTTAATTCCCATAGAGATGCCGATGTCAGCTTTCTTCAATGCCGGTGCATCGTTGACGCCATCACCTGTCATTGCAACAACATGACCCCGGTTTTGCAGTGCCTGCACGATCCTGAGCTTTTGTTCAGGCATGACCCTTGCATAGACACTGACACCTTCAACAACAGAATCAAATTCCTCATCATCAAGGGACAGGAGCTCACTTCCTGTTATAGCGCCATCATCTATAATGTGCCTGAGCTTACCGTCCATCTGATCCACAGTACCATCATAATCAGCAGACAACCCGATCTTCTTCCCGATAGCCTTTGCAGTTTCCTCATTGTCCCCGGTTATCATCACGACCCTGATACCTGCCTGATTGCAAAGGGCTATCGCATCCTTCGCCTCTTTCCGTTCAGGATCAATCATGGCCACAAGCCCAAGGAATGTCAACTTGTTCTCGGAGTCCTCTACAGGCAAACCCTCAGGAAGGTTCCTGTATGATATTCCAAGCACACGGTATGCAGAACGTGCAAGCTCGGTGTTCTGATCTAATATCCTGGCCAGATCATCATCGTTCAGGTCATGGATACCATCATCCCCTTCAATGGATACACATTTTTCAAGAACAAATTCCGGTGCACCTTTACAGAAAGCTATCCTACCTTCATCGGTCTTGTGAATGGTAGTCATGAGCTTCCTTTCAGATGTGAACATGATCTCATGCAGTTTTTCATACTCAGAATCCAGGTCATCTTTCCAGATATCGGCTTTCGACGCTGCAACGATCAATGAGACTTCAGTAGGGTCACCTACCACATCCCACCTGCCCTGTCGCTGGATCATGGAGGAATTGTTGCATAATGCTGCTGCTTTTAATAACATACCAAGAGTGTGGTTCTGCTCAACCTCCACGTCTTCATTATCTTTTAACAGGAAACCCTCCGGGTCGTATCCTACCCCGGTAAGATCGAAGAACTCCCCCCCGGCAAATATCTTCTGGACGGTCATCTCGTTCTTTGTCAACGTTCCGGTCTTATCGGTACATATCACCGTTGTGGAACCCAGGGTCTCGACACCAAGCATCTTCCTGACGATCGCATTGTGTTTTGCCATTCGGTGCATACCATATGCCAGTGTGATCGTCATGGTCAGAGGCAGACCTTCGGGAACCGCTGCTACTGCCAGTGCAAGAGCTATTATCAGCATCTCTTCAGTGGGTGCACCAGTAAAGTAACCAAGCATAAAAGTAAGACCTGATGCAACAAGGGCAATAATAGCAAGACTTTTGGCAAGGTCAGATATTTTTTCCTGGAGAGGTGTCCGGGCCTCGTTCTCCTGTATCATGCCTGCGATCATTCCAAGCCTGCTCTGCATACCCACAGCAGTGACGATCGCCCTGCATTTTCCATGGACTATCTGTGTTCCGGAAAAGATAAGATCGCCTGCTCCTTTTTCCACAGACATGCTCTCACCGGTAATAGCGGATTCATCGACTTTAATACCCTGTATCTCAAAAACAAAGCCATCAGCTGCGATCTTGTCACCGGTTTCCAGGACCATTACGTCCCCTACAACAACATTCCATGTAGGGATCTTGATCACAACCCCGCCTCTTACAACATGAGTTTCCGTCTGGACCATTTTCTTGAGAGCTTCCATGGCTTTTTCGGCCTTGAACTCCTGAACAAATCCCAGAACTACAACAAAAGCAATGATGATCACGATTACCCAGAAATTCACAACCTCATCTATTGTTAATGAGATGATGGCTGCTGCCAGAAGTACCCAGACAATGAAATTCGCGAACTGCCTCATTAAAACCTTAAGAGGAGTCACTTTTGTTTTTTCTTCCAGTTCATTAAAACCATATTCAAGCAGCCTGTTTGCTGCTTCTTCTTCTGAAAGGCCCTCTCTTGAAGTATTCAGGTCCGCAAGAACAGAATCAATATCAGCATTTTCATAATCCATCAGGACACCCACTCAGAATAAAATATGTTACAATAGTATTTCTTAATTTGCCACCAGAATTAGCAGAAAGACCCGGACTTGTTATTTCAAAATCTCTTTAGCTAAAGCTAAATAACTTAACATCCCATCTTTTTTTACCATTAATGAAGTTGATAGAACATCTAATTAAATTAAATTAAATGAGGAACGATTATGCAATGCCAATGTGATTCAGAGGTCAAAGAACGTATAAGTGAATACCTGAAAAATCATCCATACCTGAATCTTGCTACTGTAAGTCCTGAAGGGAAACCAATGGTTCACAGCATGGGCTTTGCCTCAGCGGGACCTGTTGTTTACTTTGGAACAGGCAAGGACACAAGAAAATACCAGAATATAGAAAAGAATCCTTCAGTTGCATTCACTGTTGATGAAGACAGTCTCGATGTGTTCAACATAACAGGTATACAGATGGAAGGGAACGCATCTTTTGTTACAGATGAAGCTGAGATGCAGACGTATTTCCAGTTAGTGATGGAAAAATACCCATTTGCAGCAGATATGCCAAAGAACCCGGATAACAGGATAATAAAAGTCGAACCAACAAAAGCTTTCTTCCTTGATTATAGTGTAGAGTTCGGATTCAGGTACGAAGTCGATTACTGACTTCGTCCCCTTTTTCACACCATTTTAATTCTACATTTAACATCTGCTATCTCTTTTTCCCTTTGGGGCTTTTAAGTTAGCAGCCTCTTTCTTTGCGTTCCGTAATATCCTGGATAACGCCCTGATAGTTGGTCACAACTCCTTCATCATTGCGCTGGACAAATGTCTTCTCTTCTACCCATCGCTCTTCTCCCGATTTTGTGCTTATCCGGTATTCCTTGACGAAGACCTTGCCACCTTCCCTGCAAATGTCCGAAAGTTCCATCTGTACCTCAGCCAGGTCCTCAGGATTTATTATGTTACCATAAAGGATATCCCCTGACAGGAAATCATCAACAGTATATCCGAACTGGGTTATGTTATCTGAAACAAACTCAACGGGCCACAGCTCTTTTTCATCCTCAAGGTCCGTTCTCCAGAGGAAAGCGACCACAGGGCTGTGATTGACAATAGTCTCAAGTGCTTTTTTCCTGTCCAGCAGTTCAGCCTGCTGTTCCAGTGCAACTTTGAGTGCGATCTCACTTTCTTTCTGCTTTGTGATATCCTGGACAATTCCCTGGAATTGAGTTGGATTTCCATGCCTGTCCCTCAGAATAAAGGTCTTCTCATCTACCCACAATAACTTCCCATCTTTTGTTATCACACGATATTCATGAGTATAGTTATCACTTCCATCCTCACACTTTTCTGCAAGTGTATCCTTTACCATCTCATAATCGTCGGGATGGATCAGGTCACCATAAACAATGCGTCCAAGTACGAAATCCTCAACAGAATAGCCAAGCTTTGAAACATTCTCAGAAGCATAATCAGCAGGCCAGAAGTCCTCCGCCCTCCACAGGAAAACCATTGTAGAGCTATTGTTAATGATATCTTCCAGGGACCTTTGTTTTTTCAGGGATTCCTCGAAGGCCAGATCATTGTACTTTTGTTCTGTTATATCAAAAATAGTACCCTGGTAATGGGTCACTTTCCCAGCATCATCACGCTGGATATAGGTCCTCTCATCGACCCACCGTACATCGCCGGATTTTAAAATAATCCTGTATTCCTGGTCAAAGAAATCTCCCCCTTGCCTGCAACGCTGTTTTAGAGCTTCTTCCACCATTTTCAGATCATCCGGATGGACTATGTCGGCATAAAGGAGACGACCGGATACGAAGTCCTCTACTGTGTAACCAAGAAGACTTACGTTGCCTGAGACATATTCAACTGGCCACTTTTCCTCGGGGGCATCGTCCGCCGTCCATAGAAAAGCAATGACCGGACTATTATCTATTATTCTTTCAAGTGTCTCTTTTCTGTCAAGAACCTTACCCAATGCACTTTCAGAAACATCGTCATTATTTTTACCTGATATATTAGATCCCATAGATTATCCCCACTAAAATAACACTTTTAATTTCTTATTTGTCTGATGAACTTAAGTATTGATCGATTTTGTTCTCTCTTTAGATTGTATCGCCATTTTCAGAAGTACAGGAGATACGAAAATAGACACTGCGACCATCAGGACAATGGCTGAAAATATATCATCACCTATGATACCCAGTTCCTTTCCAATCGATATCAGAACCAGCTCCACTCCTGCCCTTGGCATTACACCTACCCCGAATATCAGACTGTCATAATTGTCAAACCCAATAAGTCGGCCTCCTGCAAATCCTCCGACCAGCTTGCCGGCAAGAGCCAGGAAGACTACAGCAAAAGAGAACAGGCCAACCGTTTGTAAAGTGGCGATATTTACAGACAGTCCTATGAACGCAAAAAATATCGGTACAAAAATACCGTATGCAACTCCGGTTACTTTACTTTGGACATGCTCGATCTTTGCATGTGAGATATCCGAGATCATTACCCCTCCAATGAAAGCTCCTATCACAGCATGAAGACCAAAGACCTCCGCAAGATAGGCGGAAAAAAGAGCCACCATTATTACAAATGCAAAGATGGACTCCTTGATGTGCATTTTATGAACATAGGCAAAAAGCACAGGGAAGAACTTTACCCTGAAAATGAGCATTATTGCCACAAAAGCAACTATCTTTAACAAAATGAACAGTATCTGCACAGCTGAAGGGAACTGGTCATATGTTGCCATGGTAACTACAATAGAGAGAAGAAATATGCCGATGATATCATCGAATATCGATGAGCTCAGCATCATGGAACCGGGTTTGCTTGACAGGTAATCCATATCTATCAATGTCCTGACAACTACCCCGATGCTGGTAGGGCTGAATGCAACTCCCATAAAGACACTCGTCAGAGTGCTGAACTGGAAATACATACCCAGCAGGAAACCGGCAGAAAAGGCTACAAGTATCTGGGACATACTTGCTATTGATGCTTTTTTGAACGATTCCCTGAGGTCGCGAAGATGTACTTCCTTATAGCCTGCCGTGAACAAAAGGAAAATAGCTCCCATTTCAGCAAGGAATGTGATGATCTCTGATTCCTGATGTATCAGAAATGTCCCAAGGACCACACCGGAAAGCAATTCACCAATGATGGAAGGAAAGCCAACTCTTTCGAACAGTTCACCAAAGACCTTTGCCAGAAGAAGGATCATCAGTATATAGAAGAGAACTTCCATTACCCAGAACCTCTTAACTTGTATACCTCTTTAAGGATATCGGGTTTGCATATGATACCTACAAGCTTCCCATCTTCAACAACACAAACACGGTCCATCTTGTGTTTGAGCATCATGTCAGCTGCCTCACAAAGAGGCTCATTTGAAGACATCGATACCGGATGAGGGATCATTATGTTCTTTGCTGTCTCACCCTGGGCTACCACTGCAGCATGATGTGTGTGATCCAGTCTTGGAGTTCTCTCCACAAGAAGGATACGAAGCATTACATCCTGATCGATTATGCCCACAAGTTCATAATTGTCATTCACCACAGGATATGTATGAAAATGATGCTTGCTAAAAATATTCAGGATCTCATCTAACGGATAATCCTCATGGATCGTTACAACATCTTTTGTCATAACCTGTTCTATCAACTTCTTGTTGCAATTTTCAGAAAAAGATCGTCCACATTGTATACAATCTTCATTTCCAGCATCTGTCACAGCTTAACCCCTTGAAGCTATTTCTGTGGGAAACACCCATGTAAATTATTCATTTCATCCTACAAATATTAGCTGTATCATTAATTATATCCAGAAAGCTACCGGTATAACTGATACAAAATGAAAAAAATAGAAAAGAAAAATGAAATAGTCGAGAGGGAGAGGCCTTAAAGATCCAATTCGTCCCTTTCAATATTTGCAAGAGAAAGTTGAATGGCTATTCCACTGCTCTCTGCATATTCGTCAATACGTTTTACAGCATGTTCTACCATTCCACCAGATGTCATTATCAGGGATCTCTTACCACAAAGTGCCATCAGTATGGATTTATCGATGACACCGGAAGTTATCTTCAGATCGATGAGGTTATTTTCAGCAAGTGTCTTGCTCTTTTTACCCATTGCACCTATACTGTCAATATCTTCTTCAGCGACAACTTTACGGAAAGATTCCTCGTCATAAATATCCGTGTTATAGATGACAATACCGCCGGACTTGATGCCATGCCTTGTCATTTCTGCAATAGCATGCCCTTCCGGATGGATGTGCAGAACCTTTGCATTAACTGCCTCATAAGGACTGCTGATAGCATATTCTCCGTGCATAACACCAAGATTAATAATATCGCCTTCTTTTACATCAGGTGATACTTCTATCCACATCAATTCAGGAGGCTTGAAGGAATTTACCAGTTCAGGAACACTTGTTGGGAACCTGTTACGGATGGCAAGGTTCCTTCTTTCAAGTTCGCTATATATTTCCAGCGTGCGAGGCTGTCTTAGATATGATTTCCTCAAAAGTTCAGCATCTCTGAAAACATCTTCAGGCAGGCCTTCGCCTATTATGTTCCCCTCTGTCATGAAATATACGTAATCTGCCCAGCTGTAGGCAAGTTCCACATCATGAGTTGAAATTATCATGGTGGTACCATTATGATTTAATTCATTCAGCAGATCAAGGATCTCATCCGCGCCTACAGGATCGAGGTTCGCTAATGGTTCGTCAAGGATCATGATCTCGGGGTCCATTGAACAGACACCTGCAATGGCAACCCTCTTTTTCTGTCCTCCACTCAAATGGTGGGGTGGTTTATCCTTGAATTCGGTTATACCGATGTATTCGAGGGTATGATTGACCTTCTCTTCAACTTCTTCTTTCGAATAACCAAGGTTAGTGGGACCAAAACCTACATCCTGATAGACTGTAGGGGCAAATATCTGGTCATCAGAGTTCTGGAAGACAATACCAACACTTTTTCGTACCTCACGCAGGGACTTTGCATCGTATTCCATAGGTTTGCCATGGAAATATACCGCGCCTTCTTTAGGTTTGAGGGTACCGTTCAACAGCATGAAAAGTGTTGATTTACCGGAACCATTCTTTCCGACAAAGGCTATCTTTTTACCTTTTTTAATCTTTACATCAACGCCTTTCACAGCCTGGGTCCCATCATGGTAGGAATACTTCAAGCCTTTTGTTTCCAATATCATCATTTTTACCTCAGAGACCTTTAGAATATAGAAATATCATTGGTCAGATACCATAACACCAGAATTGCGGAAAAGTAGGTACCTGTGAGTATCAATTCCGTTGCCCTGACGGGCCTTTTTTCCTCAAAGAAGAGGATTCTTCCATCATAGCAACGTGCACTCATGGAAATGAAGATCTTCTCTCCCTGTTCCCATGATCTTATGAAAAGAGTTGTTGCAAGCATGGCAAGTGAATTAAGACTGGTTCTCCAGTCCTTGTATCCAAGCCTTACGGACTGTGCATACCTGATACCCCATGCAACCTCAAGAAAAACAAAGATGTAACGATACATCATCATTGATAGCTCAATTAAAGAATCAGGTAACTTTGTAGCTTTCAGGACTGAAAACAATTCCACCATAGGCGTTGTCAGTGAAAGGAAGAACAGGCATGACATACCGCTGAGTGTCCTTGAAAATACCAGCAATGCCATATCAAGTCCACCTGTGTTTATTCCAAACCTGTAACTAAAAACATCAAACCCGAATAGTTCAGTTCCGGAACCAAAGAAAAATGCTATGATGATAACACTTAAGATCACAAAAACAGCAGGAGCAGACAAGAGTTTCAGGTAAAATCCGGCAGGGATCTTCGCAAAATAAACCGTTGCAAAACTCATACAAAAAGCTACAGTAAAAGGAAGAATGAAGGATTGTGAAGAAACTCCCATTAACAGACCAAAAGTAATTATAGTAAGTTTTAGCCAGTTATTTCGGTACCTTAACGGACTTACCAGGGCATAGTCATCAAGAATGTTCGTCATATTATGTTCACGCCGTTAATTTCGTTTTTATTACTTTGATTCAGTATCATTAGGAACAACAACATAAAAAAGAGTGATCCTTAATAAGGATCACTATAGGGATTGACGGTCAAATAAACAATCTTATTCAGACTGTCCTTTGCCCTTGTAATATCCGAAGAAGTAACCAAGGACAATTGCGCCGATAGCAGCCTGAAGTGCAAAGAGAAGACTCTCGGTTTCTCCTCCAGGAGGTTCGAACTTTACAGAGTTGACCCATGAATCTGCTGTCCACTCTTCGTATTGACCGTCTGTGATCTCAGCGATGACATCTTCTGCCTGACCGTCAGCACCACCAAACTCTGAGTCCGGGTTTGCTGCCATTCCATAGAAGAATGATGCTACGAACAAGATAGCTATTACTGCAAATATTGCTTCACCTTTCATTGGCTAGCCCCCTTTATTTTATCAAGGACTGATTCTGAAATTACATTGAGCTGTAAAAGCGCATCGCTCTTTACCTGTATCACATACTTGAAGATAAGAGCTGTCAGTGCACCTTCCATGATAGCCAGAGGAACCTGTGTTGTTGCAAATACCAGCATGAACGCTTTAAGTGATGCTGCAAATCCGCCGACCTCTGCAGGGAAAGCCAAAGCAAGCTCAACAGAAGTTACGACATAGGTGATCCAGTCTGCAAATGTCGCAGCAAGGAAAACGACTACATAGAAGTTAATGTTAGCCTTCATACCTACTTTATAGATGACATATGCTGCAACCGGGCCAATGATACCCATTGATGCAACATTTGCACCAAGTGTTGTAAGACCGCCGTGTGCCAGGAAAATTGCCTGATAAAGTAGTACAATTGTACTCAGGACCGCTGCAATTGCAGGACCGAAAAGAATAGCTGCCATTCCTGTTCCTGTAGGGTGTGAAGAACTACCCGTAACAGACGGCATTTTCAAAGATGAAAGTACAAAGATGAATGCTCCCGCTACTGCCAGTAAAGGCAATAGTTCGCGCTTTTCAGCTACAAGTTTGTTCAACCTGTAGATACCAAAGAATATTATTGGTATAGAGAACACAAACCACAGTTGCCACCATGGTGATGGTAAAAACCCTTCAAATATATGCATTTTAACACTCCATTCCTGATTTATAACAAATTATATCACTAAATGAATTATATATCCAAATCAATATTACTTGATTTAGACACATTTACAATGAAAACTTTATATAAATACCTTGAGGTTAAGTGTATAACCTTTTAAGGTAAGATTATTTAAAGATTTGTTCCTTTGTTATCAAGAATAGAAAGAACTAGAAGATAAAACAATTGAAATTACTCAGTTATTGCCTTACAACTACAACGCAATGAAGAACTGATTCTGCCTGTGGTGGCTCATCCACAGTTCCACCTGCAATACGCTCCTCAGGATAGCCGAAGTTCTCACAAACATAGAGTTTTGCATCCACACCCATTTCTTTCAGCACTTCAGCAACCTCTGCAACACCAAAGGTGTCAGCAGGAAGCATGAAAATGTCTTTACCCAATTCGATCTCCTGAATGAATGCCTTTTTTGCAGGTGCAGGGTCACGTCCATGTGCCGTTATTGCGGTTATGTTCGAGAGGCTGACACCTAATCGGGAACATGCGACCTGAATAGAAGAGATTCCCGGTATGATCCTGTCCCCCTCCCCGGCAAACTTGCCAAGCCCGGAGAACATGGGATCGCCTGTGGAAAGAACCACCGCATCATCAGGCAGCTCGTGTAGAGCTTTGTAGTTCTTGATGGTCTTTGCCTCACACTCAATGTAAGGTTCAGCAAGCTCAAGGGAGCGCTTCGAACCATAGACCACCGATGCATTGCGTATGGCTTCGATAGCTTCCAGTGTCAACATGTTCGGCCCGACACCGACACCTGCGATTATCATTTCTTTTCCCCGCTGTCCATAAGGACGGTGCCGTCCCTGTCCACTACCACAATGCGTGCACCTTTGCCTTTCTCCACCGTTTTTGCAAATGCACGTTTAATATGTTCACCTTCAGGTTCCACCTCGATCATCTCAGAGACAGTTGCAAAGCCACTGTCCTTGAGCATATCGGGATCTCCCCATTTCAGGACCAGACCCGGCAAGCCACAAATCGCTACCTCACCAGTTGTAGAATCAAGGAACTCGGAGATGCGACTTCCGGCAAGAACTACCGTATAATCAGGGAACAGCATTGTAGAATAACGGATACCTATACGACCGGTGGTAAGAACGACCTTTGAAGCTTCACGTACGAGATCACTCTTCATTTCACCAAGATGATCGTTCCAGGGCTCAACAAAGCCCGTGGTCCCGAGAATGGAGATGCCACCCTCGACACCGATACGGCTGTTCAGGGTCTGCTTTGCAATCTCAGAACCTCTTGGAAGGGATAGCTCCACATCAACGCCTTTGATGCCGATCTCTTCCACAGCCTCTGCAACTGCATCCTTTATCTGCTGCATTGGTTTTGGATTGATAGCAGGATAGCCTTTTTTGGACTGCAGGCCGCCTCTTGTGACGATACCTATGCCCTCCCCGGCAGTAATATTGATCTTGTCGGATTCAACCGCCCTTGCCTCGAACTCAAGGCCACGGGTGATATCAGACTCATGGTCGTTTTTCAGTTTAACGGCAACAGCATAACCATCTTTTGCCTTTACATCCATGACAGCACGAAGTCCTACAGGTGTGGGGACTGAGACCTTGTCCACATCCTTCCTGAGTGACAGGACAGCTGCTTTGGCCGCAACGGTAGCAGTGGTTCCTGTGGTATAGCCCCTCTGGAGCACTGAACCATCACTAAGCACCACCAGCATCCCGCTCTTTATACCCTCTTCAAGCTCATCGCGGGGTATTTTAGATTTATTGATCCACTCTTCCGGGATCTTTGATTTGTTAACAGGATCGATAATTGACATTGTCAGTTATTCAATATCTTATAGTTATAAAAGTTACCGACCAACGAGCTAACTTATCCTGTCCTCTTGAACAGTTTGTCAAGTTCTGCCCGGGTAAAAGATATCATCGTCGGACGGCCGTGAGGACACGTATAAGGATTTTCTGCCATATCCAGCTGCTTCAGAAGGCTCTCCATTTGTCCCATGCTGCAACCAGCCCCCGCTTTTATCGCTGCACGGCATGCCATGGTCTTGCAGAGGTTATCGAACATTCCGGTATCATTTTTCACTCTGCCTGTGGAAAGCAGGTCTATTATAATATCATGGATCAGCTCAGCGCTCTCCATCTTCCCAAGAAGAGCCGGAACAGTAGTGACCACATAGCTGTTAGGACCAAATTCCGATATTCCAAAGCCCATTTCTTCAAGATAGGGTATGTACTCCTCGAGCAGCACTTTTTCCCTGGATGTGAGGTCAAGCGTAACAGGTGTTATAAGCTCCTGCCAGCCGGAACTGCTGATATCACATATCTGCTCGTACATCACCCTCTCATGTGCAGCATGCTGATCAACTATGACAAGCCCCTTCTCCAGCTCTACAATAATATAAAGCTCATTAACCTGACCTACTATTCTTGCCTTATCAAGACCTGTAGATGCCCTTTCCGGTTTCTTTGGGGTCTTTGACAGTACCCTTTCAGAACGCTTCAGGCGCTTTTCCGTATCCCTGGCAGTGAAATGATAGGTTTCTTCTTCTTCCTTTATCAGCGGTGAGATCTTTTTCTCAGCAGGTATCGCCAGTTCAAGCTTCTCTTCAGGAACAAACGCTTCAGCACCATCTTTGGGTATATCTTCCAGTTTTTCTTCAGGTCTATCTTCTACCTTTTCTACAAAAACAGCCTGTACCGGCTTTTTCTCCGGCAAACTTATCTCAGGAACCAGCTGCTCGGCCTTCAATGCATTTTCCACAGCAAGAGTGACTGCATCGCAGACCTCACGCTCATGGCTCATCCTAACATACCTTTTGGCAGGATGGACGTTGACATCCACCTCACTGAGGTCAAGTTCCAGATCAAGGACAGCCACCGGGAAGCGTCCCTTTGGAATAAGATTGTAATAACCAAGCCTCACCGCATTGCTGATACTCTTTGAGGATATACCTCGGCCGTTTATGAAAAAGTACTGCAGGTCGGTTCCACTGCGGCTTAGCTCTGGCTTTGAGATGTAACCGGATATTTTCACGATATCCGACTTGAATTCAACAGGTATCAGCTTTTTTGCAGATTCACTTCCAAGCAGGTAGACAATGCTGTCAAAAATATCACCCGATGTCGGGGAACGCACCAGCACCTTGCCATCGCTTATAAGAGTGAGTGAGATCTCCGGATGACCAAACGCATGTCTTGTAACGACATCAGTGATGTGTGCGAGCTCAGTACGCATGCTTTTAAGGTACTTCTTCCTAGCCGGAGTATTATAGAACAATGATTCTACCGCAATTGTGGTCCCGGGTGCTGCACCAACCTCCAGCACATTCTCTATTGAACCACCACTGACAACTACCTTTGTTCCGGAGATGCTGCCTTTTTCACGAGTGGTCAGGTACACTTTTGCAACCGCTGCAATGGAAGAGAGAGCCTCTCCCCTGAAACCCAGGGTGAGCACCTTTTCAAGATCATCGATATGCAATATCTTGCTGGTGGCATGTTTTGTGAACGCAAGAGTGGAATCCTCCCAGGACATGCCTTTCCCGTTGTCCGTAACTGTGATCAGTTCCGTTCCAGCCCCCTTCACTTCCACTCGAATTTCCGTAGCACCCGCATCAATGGAATTATCCAGAAGCTCCTTCACCACCGATGCCGGGCGCTCTACTACCTCGCCTGCAGCTATCTTATTGATGGTAGCCTCATCCAGCACATGGATCCTCTTGCTGCTCACTTCTGCGCTCGTTTCTGCCATATCATTCCTCCGCGTTCTTTCCCGCTCTCTTCTGAAGTTCACAGAGCTTGTTCAGAGCATCCATGGGTGTCATGTTGTTGACATCAAGCTCCTTAATTTCCTCGACCATAGGGTCCTTCTCAACAGGAGTCGAACCTTCCGGATCGAAAAGCATAAGTTGTGTATACTGTGCCGACCTTCTTTTTTTGCCACCCTTTGAACTACTTTCCTTGCTGATGGAACTCTCATCCTCGATATCCTGCAGTATTTCCCTTGCCCTCTGGGTAACCTTGTGCGGCACACCTGCAAGCCGGGCGACATGTATTCCATAACTTTTGTCCGTGGCCCCGGGAACGATCTTCCGCAGGAACACGAGGTCATCGCCATCCTCTTTCACTGCAATGTGATAGTTCTTCACCCTTTTCAGGTCGGATGAAATATTTGTAAGCTGGTGGTAATGCGTGGCAAAAAGTGAGCGTACGCCAACACGCCCTTTGTTGTGAATATACTCGACAACAGCCTTTGCGATACTGTAACCGTCATAGGTGCTGGTACCCCTGCCGATCTCATCAAGTAGAACAAGGCTTTTCGGGGTGGCGTTGTTCAGGATGTTCGCAAGCTCCACCATCTCCACCATAAAAGTACTCTGCCCGCTTGCAAGGTCATCAAAAGCCCCGACCCTTGTGAATACCCTGTCCACGATACCAATGGAAGCATGGGAAGCAGGCACAAATGAACCTGCCTGTGCCATTATTACTATTAGTGAGACCTGACGCATGAAAGTGGATTTTCCTGCCATGTTGGGTCCTGTTATCAGCAGGAACTGGTTCTCCACACAGTCCATTTCCGCATCGTTGGGAACGAATCCACCGGGAACAGACCTCTCCACTACCGGATGCCTGCCCTCACGTATCAGTAACTTACAATCAGAACTGATGTTGGGCCTGACAAAATTATTGTTCACCGAGACCTCTGCGAGGCTAGCAACACAATCCAGTTGCCCTATCAGGCCCGCAACGGTCTGCAACTGTGACGAATAGGAGGCAACGTTCGAAGTGATGTCGGAGAATATCTCATACTCCAGTGCTGTGATCTTCTCATCAGCAGAAAGGATGACATTTTCCCATTCTTTCAGTTCCGGGGTATAGAACCTTTCCGCATTCCTCATGGTCTGCTTGCGTATGTAATCATCAGGGACCTGTGAGATGTTCGCCTTCGTTACCTCAATGTAATATCCGAATACCTTGTTGTAACCAACTTTAAGTGACTTTATTCCGGTCCTGTCACGCTCTTTCTGCTGGAATGAGGCTACCCATGACTTCCCACCTTTGGACATCTCCTTGAGTTCATCCAGGGCCTCGCCATAGCCTGCTTTTATCATCCCGCCTTCCCTGACACTTACCGGTGGCTCTTCCACTATGGAACTATCTATCAGCTCCACGAGGCTGTCAAGCTGGGCAAATCCCAGAAGGCCACCCCTGATGCTTTGAAGCATCTCGCAGAGGTCATCTTCCCCAAGGCTTTCCACTAGCAAAGGGACTGACTCAAGGGACCGTTTTAGTGCAATAAGGTCACGTGCATTGGAGTTGCCATACATGATCCTTCCAATGAGGCGCTCAATATCCTTTACAAAGGAAAGATGGGACCTTACATCGAACCGTATCATGGTACCGTTTGCCAGCGCCTCCACAGCATCGAGACGGTAGTTGATGGCATCCACATCTATAAGCGGCTTTAACAGCCATTTCTGAAGCAGCCTGCCACCCATTGGTGTTTTGGTATCATCCAGAACCTTCAGTATGGAAGTATCGCTTCCTTCCCCGCGCACGTTCTTCACTATCTCAAGATTACGCAAAGTTATGGAATCCAGAACCATGAACTCAGAATCTGAATACGTCTTCAGCTCACTGACATGCCCGAGCTCCCTCATCTGGGTGATCAATGCATACTCAAGGGCAGCCCCTGCAGAGGATATCGCGTAGGGCAGGCCATCGCAGCCCATACCCTTAAGGGTTGAGACCTTGAAGTGCTCCCTGAGCCTCTTCTCAGAGATCCCGATATCAAATGCCTCTTCCTCGAACTCATGCACCACGATCTTGAGCTCGTTGAGCCTGTCAACGATATGCCTGTCAGAATACATTTCGGGAGGCAGGATACATTCCGATGGCCGCATCCTTGCAGCCTCGCTGGCTATCCTGTCATATGGAGGTGCATCGGCGAACTGGGTTGTCAGGAACTCTCCTGTGGATACATCAAGGAATGAGACACCGTAGTTCCCGTCCCCGCCTGAGACAGACATGAGATAATTATTGGATGAATCCGTGAACATCGAACTATCAATGGCAGTGCCCGGTGTTACAACCCTGACGACTCCGCGCTTCACAACGCCCTTTGCCTTCTTCGGGTCCTCAAGCTGCTCACAGATGGCTACTTTGTAGCCCTTTTTTATCAGACGCGGGAGGTAGTTGTCAATGGCATGATAGGGGATGCCTGCAAGAGGCATCTTCTCGCCGTCCCTGTCCTTACCCCGCGTGGTAAGCGTTATTTCAAGTTCCTGCGCAATGGTCTTTGCATCTTCCCCGAAGGACTCATAGAAATCCCCCATCCTGAAGAAGATCAGTGCATCGCTATGTTGCTGCTTGGCATCATAGTACTGTTTCATTGCAGGTGTTAATTTATTCATTCTTGCTCCACGCTGAATTGGTCTGGTGAATTTATCAGTTTGTTGGTATTTTTGTTTTTGCATTGCAGGTATGTCTGCAGGAGAATCTGGAAGGAGCAAAAAATGAGAGAAAGAATGATTGGTGGAGAAATGGAAATTTCAGTAAATGGTTAATGTAAAGGTAATGCGGAGAGGGGTCCGCATCACCCTTTTAAGTTGTATCATTCCGAGAAAGCCAGGTATCCCGGAACTACAAGGTTTGCTACCGGTACGATCATCAGGACACCGATCCATTTCGACCTACCAAGGTTGCCTGCCATTTCACCCCAGATGTACATCAATACAAGGATGTTGACGTATGGGATCAGCATACCAAGGAAATACCACAGGGACTTCCTTGCAACCCTGCACATAAGTACAATATTAAGAATCGGTATCCATGCCATCCAGGCATTCTCCGTGTTGGTTCTGTCTGCGATCCTTTGCAGCGAATAGGAATAGTATACATATAGCCCAAGAGCTACCACAATAAAAATTAACATTAAAGTTTCATCTACCATTTGTTATCAGTCCATTACTTATTTTGCAAATATCTCAAATATGCTCACAAAAATATCCAGGATCGTCCTCAAAAATTCAGCAGTCGCTACTAATTCCTTTCATTCGATCTCCTCAGATACTGGTGTTTCATATGTTTGTTAACAATATAGGCATACTTGTCTATTTTTCGACATGTTGGATACATGTTCACTGTATATAAATTTTGGCTTCAAAATATAATGCATTCAATGTGTTCTCAACAAAAGTGATAGTACTTGTGATGTTCAAAAAAAGAGAAAAGGAAAAAAGAAAACAGCAGGAAACTCACATCGCCTGCTGCTCTTAAGAAAAAAAGGGAAGGATCATGTCACATTGATGTCCATTCCCTTTGCTTCAGCCTTGACATCCGGGTTGTAGTACGAGTAGGCACTGCTCTCCTGTACCATTGCCTTGACAGGGAACATGGCCCTCATCTGCAGTGAGAAGTTCATTTCCTCCCCGGCCATCATCTCATCGATATAGAGGACGACCTTGCGGCCTGCGATCTCATAGCGGGTGATGATGCCATCGTCCTTGAGCGCCTCAAGGCTTGCAGGGACCGGCGTGAAACCTGTTGGTACTGCAATATCCACTATCATCATACCACTGGACTCGACAACTCCCCGGATTCCCGGCATTCCGTTGTACTTCAGGCGCACATCGACGTTCACGATGTCATCCACAGCAACATCGGTGGAGTCGTATTCCACATCCAGCTCGATCTCCTCATGCTCGATGACTTCCGGAAGGATCACATTGAACTTTCTGACAAGCTGGTAGTTGAGCTCTCCACTTCCCTCGAGGGTCATGTTAACGCTTTCCACGCCCTCCGGAACCTCGATGATGTTGACTACATCGTAGTTCTCGGATGTGACCCTGATGCTCTTAAGTTCCTCACCATCTCCGCTAACGGTTATGGTAGCATCCACGTCCCTTCCTGCAACTGCTGCAGCTGTCATCAGTGCCCTGAATGCCATGACGGTATCCTGGGTGCTTGAGAAACCTCCATTGGAATTACGCTGTGCTGCTATCCATTTGAGTGATGAGCTTGCTGCAGGGTCATTGACCTCTATCAGTGCAAGTGTTGCATAGGCTGTGGTCTCAACGTTCTTGCTTGAGACAGGATAGATTCCATAGCCTCCGTATTCGTAGGGTTCCGGAACCACGTCATCATAGCCCCAGTACATGCCATTCTCATCTTCCTTTGCCATTGCAAGCAGCTTGGCCCTTGCCTCGTCTGCCCTCTCGCTCTCAAGCTTTTCAAGAGCAAGCGTTCCAACTGCAAGGGTGTATGGGTCATCCTGAGCATCGAGATTATCCTCGAGATATGTGAGAGCACCGTTCATGACCTCGTCAGTGGCATACCCATACTCATCAAGTGCAAGAGTGATGTATGCCGTCAGAGCATAGGTTCCGCTGACACCGCCCATCATGTCCTGATGGATAACGAATCCCACGGACTCCCATGAACCGTCCGCCTTCTGGTGTGAGCCGATCCAGTCGGCTGCTTCCCTCAGGATGTTCTCGTCAATGGTTGTGATATCCCTGGCACCGCTGAACTGTGAAAGCACGAACGCTGTCAGCCAAAGGCTGCCTTCGGGATCGCTTTCACCGAATGCGGAGAAGGCACCGTCCGAATGCCTGAATGTCAGCTCCCTCTGGTAACCGGTGATTATGTAAGTCTGTGCCTTGGCCTCGATCTCCGGGTTCTGCTGGCCCGTGGCCTTCAGGTATCTCAGCACTTCCACATCGGTTGAGAACAGCATCATGTTCTGCTCGCCACATCCGTATGGCATGCCCAGAAGGTCATCGACACCGCTGATGGTCTGTGCCACAATGCTCGGCGTGAAACTAACCATCACCTTGCCGGAATCCGGCACAATATCCACAGGCAGCGTGGCATCAAGTTCAACGGAACCCTCCTTGAGAATGCCATTGTCCACGATCTCCCTGGTGACACCTTCTGCCTCAACGATAACCGTCTTGCGCACAGCATCAGCCTTCTCTGTGGTCTGTCCTGTCAGCTCGACCTCCTGGACACCCACTTCCGTAGGCCTGATGGTAAAGCTTGCATGGGTCACACTGTTGGCATCCACACTGACCTTTACGACATCCTCACCCACAAGGTCGAACCAGTCCGCACCGGAAAGAGTCAGCTGTACTTCCTGAGGTTTGTCAAGATAATTGAAGACCTGCACCTGTACAGGGAACTCTTCCCCGCGGATCACAGCATAGGGAAGGTCAGGATCTATGAAGAAATCCTGGAATACTGTCAGGCCTGCTTCGGATATTCCAATACCTTCCGGACTGGAGGATACCGCATGCAACCTCCAGGTGGTGATGGAATCCGGTGCGTTCAGGTCAAGGGATGCCAGTCCCTTATCATCCGTCATGATATCAGGCATCCATATCCATGTCTCAGGGAAGAACTGGCGTACCCTTTCAGGTTCTGCAAGTGTGGCACCAGCACCTGAATCAGTTGGCTCCATAGGGGCTGCCGCTGGAGCTTCCATCATAACTTCTTCTTCGACCATTTCCATGTCGTCCATTGCAAACATGCGATCGACAAAACCACCATCGGCAACTTCGGCCTGGCCTTTTGGAACATCAAGTCCACCGGATGCCAGTACTATCAGGCCCGCATCATCAATGACATCGCCTGCAGTCTCCTGATACCAGTAATAATTTGGATGAGCCTCTACCTGTGGCTCCATGAACCTGATCTCAAGCTCATCAAAGACCTGCTTCAGATTGAGCCTGCCCTCGCTCAGTGCATAGACCGATTCGTCAACTATGGAAAGGCCGATCATTGACTGAGTGCCTGCGTCCAGTTCCACTGAGACGTTATCTCCGGGAGCCACGGTTTCCTTATCAAATCCTGAGGATAGGTCCACCTGCGTACTGAACTTCACATCGAAAGGCAGGCTGTCAGCGGAGACCTCATTGTTCGGATTGATCATGTATGCGACCACCTTTGCAGTGGGGCTCATCTGAGGTGTGATCGGGATGCTGATCTGTGCTTCATCGCTGGTAGCAGAATATACGGTCCTGCCGTTTGCGAACACATCATAGAACACCGTTCCCTTGTTGGTGGAATATACCTTGAAGACGATGTTCTCTCCCACTTCGGGTGTGCCTTCGCTTACCTGGCTCAGATGCAGGAAACTTGCACTCGGAGAGTATACGGAATTCAGACGATCGGAAGCCTCAACACCTTCCGAGCTGGCAGAGATCTCCATCTCCCGGGCATCTTCAGGTACTTCAAGTGTGACAAGAGCAACACCGTTCTCAGTGCTGACGATCTGCTTCTGCTCGTCCCAGTCATAGTCGTCATCAAGGAAGCTCACAACAAGACTTACATCCTTCTCCAGTGGTTCCCCTCCCGGGTCCTTTGTGACTATAAGAACCTGAAGCGGCATTCCCGGCTTGATTGAATCAGACTCAGGTATCATCTGGAGAACAAGCTCGTTCTGCGCGATGGTAAGCAGTTCGGTTGTTTCCTCACTGTGCCCTCCGGTGTCAGTTACGGTAACATTGAGCATGACACTGCCCTGTCCACCAGCACCAAAGGTACCTGCAACATACTCCGTGGGTGGAAGCTCGAACTCAACAAAACCTTCCTCAAGTGAGCCGCTAAAAGTTGCATATTCCTCCCAGACACCCACATATCTCATGGCCTTTATCTCAACGTCACCTTCAACATCCTTTCCGAAGAAATACTGTGCAGAGACCGTTCCTGTGATAGGATCATCCACAAGGAACCAGCTCTTCTCGGCGGAAGTTTCCAGATCGAACTTCGGAAGCACATATTTCTCCACCCTGATGTCAACCTCTGACATTGATGTGCCGGATGTTGCCTTTATCTTCCAGGTACCAAGGTTAAGCTCGGAGGCCAGCGGGAGATCAAAATATGCAACACCGTATTCATTGGTGGTGAGATCATCCTTGAAAATCTTCACACCCTTGGCATCCGAGATTTCCACGGTGGTGTTCTGGACAACAGGCACAAGGTTGTTGTTCAGGGAAAGAAGACGCACATGGATGGTCTGCCCGGGCTTGTAGATCGGCTTATCTGTCTCTATGAAGATCGGGTTGTTCTGAACGACCTTTATGGTCGTTTCGAAGCCGGATTCAGCACCCACCGGAGTTGCAGTAAGTGTGTAACTGCCTTCCTCTACCTCCGGGACATCGAACTTAGCAACCGAATTACCGGAATCAGAAGTAGCAGCTTTTACCAGTGGAATTACCTCACCTGAAGCACTGGTAAGGGTGTATTCAAAACACCGGCTTACAGGAGCATCATCAAGGAAAGCCGACATGGTCACAGAACTTTCCCCTCCTGAGAAAAGTGCTTTTGGGACCAGTATCAGGAACTCATCCTCTGAGGAATAGGTACCTCCCTCCTCGCAGGATATGGCTTCGTTTGCAGGAGGATAATCCACATTCTCATCCTGGCCTATACAGCCTGCCATCACAATACATGACAGCAGGAACAATACGATGAACGACTTTTGCACAATTCCGATGGACCTCATTTTAGCACTCCCGTAGATCAATGTAATTAATTACTATCTAAAGAGAAAATTAGCTCCTATACGGTATATACTTAGCTTAAACTTCGAAACTGTTCGAAGTTATAGGAGAGATTCAAACGGGAGTGACTTGTATCAAGTATATACGAAGCACAAGTGCTTGTAATCCAGACAGTATATACCCATCTCAAGTTTAATGCATTGGATAAAGTCACATCAATAGGCAGCAACTACTCTAAAGTAGTTTCATCTAAATCTTAGAACGAATTTATGTTCCTTGTTCCATTGATAAGTTCATTTGCAGCACCGAACGCATTGCTTCCATAAACATTTGTTTCAAAGAACGAAATTACTTCAGTACCTGCTGCAATCAATAAGAAAGCAGAAACAAGCCCTACCAGTGATAATTGCAGTACATCATCGTTGTTAGTTTCACTACCATAGATTAAGCCAAGAAATGACAATATTGCTATCCATGGAGCTAAACCCACTGCTATACATGCAATCATGTAAACTGCGTATAATCCTAATACGAAGATTACTACCACTACAAGAGGATTCCTAAAGAGGTTAAAATCAAAAATAAAATCACCTTCTTATGTTGATATCATACTATCAAAAGGATAGTGTAAATGAACTATCCTTATTCACATCCCCATGTGCCATAAAAGGACGGAGAAGAAAATGTTTTGATGTATTCTTTGCCTGGGTTTATCTCTCCCTTGCGTACATTTTCATTCCATTTGTCGGAGAGTTCGTTCATGGAAGCAATATTATAAGGTTTAGAGAACCGTGTACGATATGCTCTTGCCTTCGAAGGCTCAAGTTCTTCACTTGAAGCCGTGTTGCGAATACTAGCAAGTGCAGGTAATGATTGCTTATGGCTCTGCAATTTATTTATTTCATTTGCATCCCATAGGCGCCTTGCATCAATATTTAAGGCTTTACCATGCATGACACGATTCTTTGAATTGCCACCGCCTCCGTTCTTGAAAATGTCCCTTAACGCCAGATTTGGGGTATACGAAGCAAAGCTTGCCCCCATATCAAAAGCAGGCAATCCGATTAACCCGAACCGTGAAAGCCACAATGGTAAGTGTTCATCCTGAGCGACGTGGGACAGTTCCGTAATAAGTTTTGAGAGCGTAGCGACCTGAGCATCGTTCCCAGAAATCCTTTCGAGATCTCTTACAGATAGATAGATCCCGTCAAACCAATTGTAGTCCATGGCCTCTTTGCTTAAAGATACAATCTTCTTCAACTCATCCGAAAAATCATTACGACCAATCATTGAAGTATTCAGATTGATAGTATAGAGGCAACCCGGAACAGTTTCTCCTTCATCCTCTCTGTCAGAAATAATAGAACCATACCCTAAGTTAACATTGTGGGAAAGGCCGATACTGGATGGATATTTCTTATTCATTACAGGTAATATTCCCGACAAAAATTTAGCTTTTGCTTGCAATGATAGGTCTATTGATGCATTAATCAATAAGCGAAAAAGATGTTCACCCTCGCAATTATTTGCTAGATCTGTCCAAAATGAATATTTTTGATAGCTTCTCTCCACTGAATCTCCCAAATATGATGACAATGCTACAGCTTTCTTGTGATCAAAACCAATATTGTCTTTTTGGAGTATCCATTCTATGCTTTCCTTGAACTTTTGAACACCTTCGTCAGCTGCTAACCATGTTACCTCGCTTGGGAACGAGATTAATGTGGGGGAATTGTTCACAAGAGATACATATGATGTCTCATCGCGTCCACTATCCAGCTCTACTTTATTTGCTTTCGCAAGTAGCTGTTTAGTTCTATATCCATTCATCTCAAGTGGTTTCCCAGCAACCAAATCCTGGTTTTTCAGGATAATTTCGATATCTTCAGTTCCAGCAATATATGGTACAAGCCTGTTAAGAGATACTGGTTCTATGGAATTGTTTATATCAACCAGTTCTCCTAATTGGGCATCTCCAACGATCTTTTCAATAATGGTCTCAGTCGTTCTCATGAAATATTCTCCGAAGCATAGTTGTCAAATTTGATGCTTAGTTCTTCTATAAATTCAATTAGTGAAGGGATATTTTCAAAATCTATGAAAATACTACCTTCCACTTTTTCTCCTTCGAGGAGAGTAAATTTTCTTTCCTGTATTTGTAGGCGGGGTGCTCTTTTACCTTCATGGTAAGACAGTCGGAATATCTGATCTCCAAAGTCACGAGATTCTTGGAGATATTTGTGTATTAATTTCCCGTTGGGGTAATACAAAATACTCTTTGAACCTGGGATTTTCCTTTTGTAGATCTCTCTCCGAAAAGTAAGTTCTTCAAGCAAATCTCGAACTCTGTTTTCTGAAAGGTTCAGGAACTCTGCAATCGCTTGCACAGTAATCCCTTCCGGGTACTGCCTGACTATGTTCAATACCAATGAATGCCTGCCAGTGCCTTTTTCGACAGACCCCTCTGGACCTGAAGACCCAACAATATCACCCATTGTTATTTCACTTAATCTAGTTACCATTTTTAATCCCTCGCATAATACATTGTTATGTATGTAACTTATATATAAATATTACTGTGCATTTATAAGTGAATTCGTTTTTATTTAATTCATGTTCTTCTTGCAACCCATATAAATCCTTGAGATTGTAACTATATATCACAGCTGAAATTAGCCGAATGGTTGTTATCAAATGTGAAATAAAAAATAATCCTTATAGACATATGAAATAGAGCCTGAATCAAGAAGAACAAACAAAAAAGAAGGGAAAAATAAAAGAAGGGAAAAATAAAAGAAGGGAAAAATAAAAGAAGAAAATGTAGTAAAAACAAAAAGAAGGTCAGTCCATCAGATGCACACCTGCTGACTTTGCATTTTCCATAAGTTCAGTGTCTTTCATAACGTCGCGTGGAAGATCAAATCCTGCAACAACCAGCCCGTCCTTAATCTCCATTCCGAAGAAGGTCTTCAGGGTTTCGGCGAACTCATCGGACACGCTCTCATAGGATGCCTTTTCAGGATCACCCTGGGACCTTACGATCATAGCTTTCTTACCCACAGGTATCCTTGGTTTCAGGTCAGCATCAACAAGTGCGTAACAGCGGTCAAGGAAAAGCCTCATCTGGCCTGAGAACTGCAGGAAATAGATCGGGGCTCCGAAGACGAAACCGTCTGCTTCCTCTATTCTTTTGTAGACACCGGTCATGTCATCTTTGATCTTGCATTCAGGCATCACATTACAGAAACCGCATCCCTGACAGCCCTTGAAGTTCAGGTCATTAATGTAGATCGTTTCCGTCTCAGCACCGCTCTCTGCAACGCCTTCAAGCACTTTCTGCACTACAGTATCCGTGTTCCCGTTCTTTCGGGGGCTTCCTACAATACCCAATACTTTCATGTTTCCACATCCTAAAGTAATAATACATATGTAGATTTTTTATGCATAAAGTTATCTAAGGATTTCAGCATCTATTTCACAGAACGCAAAAGTGAGAATAAAATGACAGATGAAAAGTACAGGAACAAAGAGCAGAAGGAAAAGCAAGAGCAAGAACTGCCTGACGATGAAGAGCTCGATGACCTGATGATCAAAACAGCAAAGTCGCAGATAAGGTCAGATTACAGGCGCAGCCTCGGATGCGAGAACTCCCGAAGGTGCATGGACCTGCATAAAAGCAAAAAAGATGAATGAAACTGCTCATCCGATCTTCAACCAGCACCAGCAACTTTTCAGACGACCAGCCTTTTCTTCATCATATTAACCGAGACCACGAAACCTATTGCACAGACAACTACTATCCACAGGAGATTTCCCAGCAGGAACCATCCCGGTGTTCCAAAGGTCAGTGCTCTTATTATGATCACAACGTGGGTCAGTGGCAATATTGCCAGTGCAATGTACTGTATGATCTCAGGCAAAACGTTCAGGGGGAAGAACGTTCCGCTGAAAAGGAACATCGGAGTTATGAACAGCAGTATCGGATAATTGATGGACATTATGTTCGGGGTGACCGCTGCAATGGTCATTCCAAGGCATGCGAAGAGTAAGCCTGCAAGGAAAGCGAACGGTATTATCAACAGTGAATGGGGAAAAGCTATGAGCCCAAACAATGCAATGACAGGAAGCATCAATGTTGCACTTATCGTGCTTCGGGTAGCGCCCCACAGCAGCTCTCCGATTATGACATCCTCGATGCTCAAGGGTGTTGCAATAATGGAATCGAAGGTCTTCTGGTAATACATCCTCACATAGGACCCGTAGCTGCATTCGAAAAAGGCACCATACATCACAGAGACAGAGATCAGTGCCGGAGCTATGAACTTCGCATAGGGGACGCCGTCTATCTCCTCAATGAACAGTCCCAGCCCGAACCCCATTGCGAAAAGGTAGAGCAGAGGCTCAATGAAAGGCGGAAGGAAATTGAGCTTGACGTTCTTCATGAAAACGTCCTTGTTCCGTCGCCAGACCTTGATCGCACCCGGTGTCAACTCCGGGATCTTGAAATACATGCCTATGTTCATCCGAACTCACTCCCTCAGTTTCCTGCCAGTAAGCTTCAGAAACACATCCTCAAGCGTCGATGCCCTTGCAGTAACACTGGTAAGCTCACACTCCGATAACAGATGATCTGTCACTTCCTGTGGGTTATCCGTATATATCTGAACTTCATCCCCGAGGATCTCATAGTTCGCCTGATGATTATCAAGACACGAGATAACATTAGGATCAGCTTCAGTTTCTACTATGGCAGGACCTATGTTCTCACTGATCATTTCTTCAGGACTGCCTTCCACCAGTATCTTACCATTATCCATGATCACGAGCCGGTCACACAACTGGGAAGCTTCTTCAAGATAATGCGTGGTAAGCACAATTGTCACTCCTTCCTTCTTGAGCCCCTTGAGCTTGTCCCACATCAAATGCCTCGACTGCGGGTCCAGCCCCACCGTAGGCTCATCCAGTATCAGCAATCTCGGTCTATTAATCAATGCCCGCGCCAGCACCAGCCGCCTCTTCATACCCCCGGAAAGCGACTCTGTCATCGTATCACTCTTCTCTTCCAGATGCACGAACTCAAGAAGCTCATCCACTCTCCTTCTGGCCTCAGCTTCAGGAATGTCAAAATATCGCGAAAAAACAAGGAGGTTCTCATAAACTGTAAAATCAGGATCAAGATTGTTCTCCTGCGGAACAACACCCATCCAAAACTTGATCTCACGCTGGTGATCGTTCACATCCATCCCGAAGACCTCCAGCTTGCCCGAGGTCATCGGAGAAATACACTGTATCATCCGCATGGTAGTGGTCTTGCCCGCACCATTGGGGCCCAGGAAACCGAACACTTCCCCTTCCTCCACAGAAAAGGCCACAGAATCCACAGCCAGAAAGTCCCCGAATACCTTCTTCAAATCCTCAGCTACGATAACAGCAGTAATGATACATCACCAGTTCTTGTCTATAATAAATAATTGCGATGAGACTTGATATAGGTTTCTCGGATATGTAAAATCCTCAACCAAAATATACTGATAATTTAATCTGCCTGCCAGGATTGTGTCTATAGTTCATTTGAAGACTTCTACAGAGCTCATTCTTCATCAAAAATAAATACATCCTCTATCTTTGAATCAAAAACCTTTGCAATGGTATAGGCTAATTTCAGGGATGGGTTGTACTTTCCCTTTTCCAGAAACAGGATCGTTTCTCTCCTGACACCAACCCTTTTCGCAAGCTCTTCCTGAGTGAGATCATACCTAGCCCGGAGTTCCTTGATTCTGGTTTTCATGGATCTGTCTCATAGCCTTTCTTATCATAATACCATTTGAGGATAGACCATGAGCCCATCGCGATAATAGCTAGAGGCGCACTCACATCCTTGTAAAGTATATCAGTGGACCAGTCTGTCACTGTAAGGATCGAAATACATATTAAAAGTATCAAGAAGGCATGATAGCCGGCTTTTTCATTAGTTCTTACAGACCTTTCATCACGTATAAAATATTCCCGGGGCTTTGTAGCAGTGTACAGGAATATTACCGTGAGCATTGATGCCATAATAATGAGTGCTGCACCGCCCCCGTAGAACTGGAATTGCCACAAAATCAGACCCAACAAGAACATTCCCAGAATTATAGCACATGTAGCCATCAGCACAATAATCGTGGCTTTTGCCGCTTTTCCTGAAACTTTTTCTGTCCGCTCATCATGATCAGGCTCCCCGGTTTTTTTGTGCCTGAGGTCGTAAATGAAGGAAATTAAAGCTCCAATAATCAGTAAAACCGGAAATATTATTGCCAGCGCTTCACGTGTTTCTGATTTGAACAAACCGAAAGTGTCTCCATAGATTATCATATCCCAGAGAATCAAAGCAGATAGCATCATTAACACAGCAATCGTACATATTACGACTATCCCTCTCACTTTTTCTGTCCTTGTCCTTACACCATGTTCATAATATCCGGTTCTTTTACGCCAGATGCTGTATATGGAGTGAACCATAATTCCTATTGAAATTCCAATAATTCCCGGCACATACCTGACCATATCCGCTTCCATTTGTCCATCTCCATGAAAGTTATCTAATTCAAACTATATGTTAGAGATATGCAACATTAAACATTTATAATTAATGCTATTTTGTTTTTTAATAATGATATGAGAAAATGTAAAGAAGAAGCTGCAGAAGAAAACATTCCTGCAAAATGAATCCCAATAATACCAAATGAAAAAGATAATGGAGAATATGCTTTACTTTGCTGGCAAGCCTTCCAATAAGAGGATAAAAGAACACAAAAATGACGGGATTTAATAAAAGTCCGCTTGAGCAACGCGAAGCGGACGCGGACTGCCGAGTCGCAATTCGGGTTTGATGGGGCCGCTGAGATTTGAACTCAAGTCGCAAGACCCCCAGCCTTGCAGGATGGACCAGGCTACCCTACGGCCCCACGGGGTCGAACTATAATAAGACTTTTCAGTATATCATTCTTTCTGAAAAAAAGGTAAAAAAGGGTGTGAAAGTAAAGCTTTAAGCTTTCTCCCACTGCTCATATGCATCCACGATCTCCTGTCCTTCAAGGAAGACAAGACCATGAAGCTGGGCATATTTTATTGCATCTTCTTTAGAGAGGGCCTTGCCGCTGGCATCGTCAAGCATTTCGCAGACCACCATTGCAGGTGTGACATCAGCCATCTTTGCAATGGCAATGGAGAGTTCGGTCTGTCCCCTGCGCTCATGGACCAACCTGTCAGCTGCACGCAGAAGTGCAACGTGGCCGGGTGTGCGGAATTCGGAACCAAAGTCCACATTCTCGCCATCAAGTACCTTTTCGGTGATGTTTGAGAGCTCGTTTATGGTCAGTGCCCTGTCATTATCAGGGATACCTGTGCGTGTTTTCCTGTGGTTCACCCAGATGGAGAATGAAGAGCGGCTGTCGTAGGCAAGATCGCCACCTCTTTCAACGGTAGTGCCAAGGGCAGGGTAGTTGTCAATTTCATCACGCAGGATATCGGAAATAAATGGAAGTCCAAGCTTTTCGGAAGAATCGCTATCCAGAGCTACACAGATCAATCCACCGCCGTCCCTGCGCATCCAGCGGACATCATCAGGAGTGACGGCTCCTGCAGCGATCACAAAATCGGTCTCTCCTTCACGACTGTCGGAATCGAAGATGAAGAACATCTCACCGTTCTGTGCGGCCTTCAATGCTTTGTTGATGTTATCAGTGTAATTTTCATTGGAACTCATAGGATCACTCACATGCGCTTCGGTCTTCTATTGTAATCTTTACTTCATCCCCGTCCTTGAGATCCAGTGTCTCCCTGAGATGGACAGGGGATATGATCTCCAGCAGATCATGGGGATAATGTGAACGTTCAGGTGTCACCACTGCACCGGGGATGCCTTCAACCTCCACAAAATAGCAGTTGCAGCTTCCAAAAGTACGCTGCCCGTTAGTAAAACCGGATATTTGTATCATATTCTTCAGATTTCTGTTCTTCTGTATGTCTGCACTATGATCGGTAAGTCTCACATTAAGCGTACCCGGATAAGGCACAAAGTCCAGCTTTTCCTCGAACTGGGAACGGTAACCTTCCTGGGCAATATAATACTGACCTTCACCAAGCCCTGTTATCACATTTCCATACAGCTCCACCTTCTTTTCATCTCCACAGAAGATGTGTCTGTAATCACTGTATTCTCTCTCAAGCCATGTGCGACCTTCATCGGTTATGGAGATCATCTGACCTTCAGGAATAATACTACGCTTGATCAGACCTTCCTCTTCAAGCTGTTTTAACGTTCTTGCAGCTGTCTTGGAACCGGTGGAAGTATATTTGGTAAACTCACTGGAAGAGATCTTAACAGGTCTCTTGAGTGCGCCCAGAAGGGCCAGGTGTTTCAAGGAATTTATGCGATGCATTTTCAGGACCTTTGTTGGCTCAAATATGAGATGCATCTCAAATATGAGATGAAAGGAAATAAATGTTTTGTTGAACCGGCCTGTAATTCAGAATGCTTTATAATACAATAAAGATATATTTGGTCTTAGGTTTCAGGTGCTACATGCATAATAGAACACAAGTCATTGCATTGTTTCTAAGAGAGGGATAATGGTATACAGATTGTGCAAAGAGGGGGAAAACAGACCAGATACTGACGGCTGGCGTTTGAAGCTCTACAAACTGATCTTTGAATCCTATTCTCCTTATGGAAAATATTTTGATGTTGCCTTGATTGCAGCAATAGTTCTGAGTGTTGTCGTGGTAATGCTCGACAGTGTCCACTCGATCAGCAGTGTTCACCATGAAAAGCTCTACATGGCAGAACTAATATTCACCGCCCTTTTTACCATTGAGTATTTCCTGAGGATCATTAGTGTCAAAAGCAAAGTGCGTTATGCAACCAGTTTTTTTGGGATAATCGATCTTCTTGCCATAATTCCAACTTATTTTAGCATGCTCCTGCCAGGAAGCCAGTATCTGCTAATAATAAGAGTATTGCGATTGCTAAGGATATTCAGGGTGCTCAAACTCGTCCAGTACCTCTCAGAGGCCGAAATACTGGTACAGGCTCTTAAAGACAGCAGTAAAAAGATAACTGTTTTCACATTTACTGTCCTGAACCTTGTAATAATATTAGGTTCTCTTATGTATGTCATTGAAGGAGAACAAAACGGATTTACAAGTATCCCACGAAGTATCTTCTGGGCTATAACAACACTGACAACTGTGGGATACGGAGACCTCGTACCTGTTACTCCGCTTGGCCAGGTACTGGCATCCGTTGTAATGTTACTCGGTTACTCCATAATAGCGGTTCCCACAGGCATCATTACCCATTCGATAATTAACAGGAGTATGGAAGCCATGCCTATAGAAATAGGCGAAGAAACAAAGGACATTGCATTGAACATCGTGTGCCACAACTGTGGGTTGCAGGGTCACGATACTGATGCTTACTATTGTAAATACTGTGGAGCAAAGCTTTGAAAAAAACCTCAGGATAAAGGATAGTGATAAAATATGGAGATCCTACTAACCACGATCATCGATACCACTCTGGTAATAGGTCTGACAGCAGCATTCCTGTTCTCTGATATGATGATACGCCACAACCTGAAAATGGACCTGTCAGGTATTGGTTCAGATCTTGCTATTGGAGCCTTTTCAGTTCAGATATCAATAATAGCAGCACTGTTGACAGGTGTAGTTACACCAGATATTGCCACCGATGGTATGCTTCTGGCTCTCTTTGGATCCCTATGGGCAACTACTCTCTGGCAAAGTTCGAAAAGAAATAAGGTCAATTACACGTTTTCATTCATAGCAGGCACCACCATATTTTCTATTTCCATAGCACACCTGCTGGAACTTAATGACCCGTCCTTACTGGGACTTGTAGTTGCCGTTGCTGTGTTCCTGGCCTATATCGGATCAACTATTACAAAGAACCTCTACAACGAGTCAATCTTAAAAGAGTTCGATGGCATGCTTAAAAATGTCACTTCCTATAACCTGATAGAGACTTCAACAAAAAACACATCAAGAGATGTAGATGACCCATTGTCCCCGGCTGTTGATAGTATTCGATGCGCTATCAGGGACAGTGATGAAGAGAAGTTCAGAACAGGATTGCAAAAGATCACCATCATCACAAAGAACCTAATGACAGGCGCAAAGGAAACCACAGAGATCACCAGACACGTGGATGCACATTTGCTTGAAATGGGACTCATTGCATTGGAAAATGACAGCAAGGCAACAAAAGATATTGTCAATGCCATTGGTACTATCGGAGCTTCAGCCTCAAAACACGGAAGTCAGGCTGGTGCTATCGAATCGCTGGCAACAATGTTATCCCTTTTCGGAGTGGCAAAAAGAAAACACAGAGAATATATACAATACCAGTTCGCAGGATCTGCGGGAGATATAGTAAGGACAGCTGCAAACCTGAAACATGAAAGCACCGTGGAAAAGGGTCTGATCATGTTCAGGGAGATAGGTGACAATGCTGTGTTTTCAGGGGACACATCCACAATGACAGCAGTAAATGAAGAAATGCTGGAACTTGCAAGAATAGCAGCAAATAAAGAACATGCACCTTATGCCAGATCGATAGTACTCACAATGCGTGATATTGGTACTCAGATCCTGAGACTGGAAAGCAACGAAAGGCAGGATGCTTTCAAAAAACTGATGGATTCCTTCAGGAGAATGAGTAAATTCATGCCCTATAGAGATGTGCTGGAGGTAAACTGGGCAATGCGTGACCTTGGAGTTGCAGCCTCACGCGAGCATTTTGAAAATGAAACCTTAAGGACCATAACAGAAATCGAAGAAATTGGAATTACAGCCCTTAAGAGCGAATCGAATGAAACGGCTGATGAAATGATCCAGCAGGTTATCATTTCACTTCAGGAGATATGCATATCTTCAATGCGTTCAGAACTTTCATTAGGTGTTACTGCAGTTGCAAATGCCTTTTCAAGAATTGAAAAATATGATGAAGCTGCTATTCTGATACAGGATTCTGTAATGGATATTGGAGAATACAAAACCGGCGAGGAAAAGTTCTATCAGCTTTTTTTACAGAACTATAGCGGGGAAACGTACTGACTCTTAATGAACTGTCTGAACGTCGAAGAGTAATGACTTTTGTAACATATTTTGTGATCAACTACAATCAGTAACGACTTTTTCAAATTCATCCGGTTTATCGGGATAAAACACAAAACTTTGATCCTTTGTATTCACCTTGAGTAAAGTAGAATGTTTGAGCCTTCTCTCTAGACTAAAAGATAATACTGAAAACATAGAAATTAACATAAATTTAGAGACGATTAAAAGAATTAACCCTTCTAGTGGAGCATTCTGCATTTGATATTCTTGAATATCAGAAAATGTACCATAGAAAAGATATCCTAATGTCAGTACCATAATCAGATACAATATACACCGAACCGCAAAGTTATAGTTACTTTTGATCAAGGTTTCTGCTATGTCTTGTTTATTCAGGATTGTAGAACCAAAAAGGGACCGGTGAATTTTTATCATATCGTTTGTCACCTCCACAGTAGTGCGGTCCCATAGAAATAATGCCATAATAACCAGATACCATGTAATATAGCCTAATATCTCAAAAATATCAATGAAAATACCCAGAATCAAAAAGAAATATGCTATCATTAGAAGACTGATCATCTTCGCCCAGCTGTAATCTCTGATTATATCCACGCGAACTATTTGTCCCGGGTTGGGTTGCATGTCCATTTTGAATCCCCACATTTTATTAACAATGCCCCTCTGCTCTTCATTGTTTTATACAAAAATACTAAAACTTTCTATAATTATTTCATCTTATTTCATTAAAACCAAATTCATATATAAATTTTATGACAAAGAGCTGAACTGGAAATCTACGGGATTTTTTGAATTCTCCATTAGAATGCGCTATTTACATCTATGGGAACTATATGTATAGTTTGAAAAATAAAATAGTATAGTACCATGGAAACCTCGGACGATCTTTCACTTATAGCCCCATGCGGAATGAATTGTGGCATCTGCATAGCTTACCTGAGGGAGAAAAATAAGTGCCCCGGATGTAGAGGATTAGATGTTACTCGCTCCAAATGCAAACAGATCAAGCACTGTCCTACTTTTGAAAATGGCAGGGCACAATTCTGTTTTGAGTGTGAAAAGTTCCCCTGCAGCAGATTGAAACACTTAGATGAAAGGTATCGAACCAAATACAATATGAGCATGATCGAAAATCTCGAATATATCAAAAAATTTGGTTTAAAAGAATTTGTTGCAAATGAAAAGACGAGATGGACCTGTCCTGAATGTGGAGGAACTATTTGTGTACATGGAGGAGCCTGTTCCAGCTGTGGAAAAAAGAAAGAATGAGTTCTTTGAAATACGCTAATCTGACATTCGACCCTAAGAATATGTTAATCGCTATGGACATAACATATATGTATTTTAATAGTCTTCTAAACCATACTAAATAATCAATTATATAGGTGTTTTAATGGAACTTAACGGAGTAGAGATCGAAGATACATTCGCAGAGGCCTTTCCAATCAAAATGGCCCGTGTACTGATCACAGCCGCAACAATGCGCTGGGCAACAGTTGCAGCTCAGGAAGCAACCGGATTCGGAACATCCGTCATTGGATGCCCTGCTGAAGCCGGCATTGAGATGTACGTAGACGGCAGTGAGACACCAGACGGCAGACCTGGTGTTTACATACAGATCTACACCTTCGGATACAAGTCACTTGAAGGCCAGCTTCTGGAGCGCATTGGCCAGTGTATCCTGACAGCACCAACAACCGCAGTGTTCAACGGTTTCCCTGATGCAGAGAAGCAGTTTGACACCGGAAATAAGCTCAGGTACTTCGCAGACGGAACAGAATCCCAGACAGAGGTCGGCGGCCGCAAGATGCACGTGATCCCAATGATGGAGGGTGACTTCCTTGTAGAAGATTCCATTGGTGGAATAGAAGCTATTGCAGGTGGAAATTTCTTCATCTTCGCAGACTCACAGATGAACGCTCTTACAGCAGCAGAAAATGCAGTTGATTCCATCCAGGCTGTCGAGGGTGTAGTCACACCATTCCCAGGCGGAATCGTTGCAAGTGGTTCCAAAGCAGGAGCAAACAACTACAAGTTCCTCAAGGCAACAGCTAACGAGAAGTTCTGCCCAAGCATCAAGGACCAGGTAGAAGGTTCAGAGATCCCTGCAGATGTCAACTGTGTCTATGAGATCGTCATCAACGGTGTAGATGCAGACGCGATCAACGAAGCAATGGCAGCAGGTATCGAAGCAGCTGTAACAGTTCCAGGTGTCAAGAAGATCACCGCAGGTAACTACGGCGGAAACCTCGGACCACACAAATTCAACCTGCACGACCTCTTATAAGGTCGTTCTTTTTTCTCTTTTCTTTTTAGGTTTCTTTTAGGATTTCTGCTCAGACTTTTCTAAACCATTACATTTAAGTCTTAGAATTTCACAGGTGAAACCATGCAGGAATACCTACGTTCTACTGAGATAATCGACTGGGACCATCCGAAAGTCGAAAAGCTGGCAAAAGAACTTGCTTTCGGGCTGGACGATGTCGTCGAAATAACAAAGAACTGTTTTGAGTGGGTAAGGGATGAGATATATCACAGTCATGACCACTGCATGAACCCTATTACACTGAAAGCTTCAGAGGTACTGGAAGCAGGTACTGGTTATTGTTATGCAAAAAGCCATCTGCTTGCAGCTTTATTGAGAGCAAGTTCTATTCCCACCGGGCTTTGCTACCAGCGTCTGAGCAGGGATGAAAATGGTGAACCGTTCTGCCTTCACGGATTAAATGCTGTCTACCTGCCTGAGATCGGATGGTATCGCATCGATGCAAGAGGGAATAAGAAAAGCGTTGATGCACAGTTCACCCCTCCGGAAGAAAAACTTGCATACGAAATAAAGGTAGAGGGCGAAGCTGACCTTCCTGAGATATGGGCAGACCCGTTACCTGTTATTATTGATGTGCTGACAAAATATGATAATTATGAAGATGTCTGGGAAAATCTTCCTGATATTCCACTGATACAAAAACCATCATCAAAAAGATAATGAGCAATAGGTCACTTCAAAGACCTATCGCTGTAAGACCTGCACTGATCAAGTCTATTGGATTCTGCCCTGTCACCTGAACCATAACATAAACTCCAAGGAACGTACCTATGGTACTTCCAATATTGGCAAATGCAGCTACCATGATCACTCGGAAGAAATTGTTCTTCTGAAGCTCTTTGAAACTTTCAAGCTTGACAACTTCCTTAAGGTCTTCAGTGGTAGGTTTCCTCTGTTTAGCTTCCATCAGTCCTGCGAACCATCCTGCTGCCATCATCGGATTCAGGGATGTGAGCCATGCCACAAGGAAAGCAGTGATGATAGAATACGGATGTCCTTTTGCAAGGGCAGCTCCGAGGGAACTTAAGATTCCGTTTATGATGAACCACCAGCCAAAAGCCAGAAGCAACAACTCGATCGGTGTACCTGACATTATCAGCAACACGAAGGTTGCAATGGCCAGAGCGACGATACCAATTCCAATTATCTTCATGAAATTGAAACGCTTCTGGGGAAGTTCAGTAAGTGAGGACATCGGAGGTATGGACTTTGGATCCTTGAGATATTTCTCAACACCTGTCTTATGCCCGGCACCAAGAACTGTAACTATCTTCTTATTGCCTCCTTTGGCGATCTTGACGAGATTTCCTGCAATGTAAGCATCTCTCTCATCGATCAGAACAGCGGCAGCATTCGGAGACGCAGCACGCAGCTCATCTGTGAGCATGGTAACCATGTCCTGATTGGTGATGTTATCAATATCAATGTTCTTTGATGAGCCGATCCCTAAAGCAGATGCAACAAGAGTTACAACAATATTCAGTTTTTCAAAGAATCCCATCTTGCTCCAGAAACGCTGCAGGGTCAACTGGATATCACGATCAACAAGAGCAACTTGTGCTCCACTGGCTTCTGCGGCCTCGATAGCAGTGATCATCTCAGCACCAGGCTGGACACCCATTTCATCCCCGATCTTCTTCTGCACATAGGCAAGCAACAGGTGTACAAGGAAATAGTAGATCTTACCACCGCTTAGAATATCCTTGATGGGAATCTCCGAATCCTTAACTTCACCTTTCAGTGAATCATATCTGCTTTTGCAAAGCTCTACGGCCACTATATCCGGTTTCTCGCGCTCAATGGTATCTTTTACTTCATTGACGCTCTTTTCTGAAACATGTGCGGTTCCCACGATGATGATCTGGGAAGGTTGGGGAGCGGGCTGAAGAGCATCCGGTTGCTTTACCATGGGAGCAAGAGAAGGCGTCTGTGAAAAAGTTGCATCGCCCTGGCCTGAATAGGTCGAACCCGATACCGTATCGTAATTATAATTAGAAGCAGCTTTCTGAGAATCCGTGATGAACTGGTCATCTGATTTCTCTTCTGCTGTTTTGTAGGTCATACTGTCCATTTTCTACATCACTCGTTCAATAACATCATTGTATGCATCAGGTCGGTCCTGGAAAGAATACCAGACACAGAACCACTTTCATCGACCACCAATACTCTGCCAATGTTGTTAGAGACCATCAGCTTAAAAGCATCTGCGGCAGTCGCCTCTTTTGGTATTGTTACAATATCTTTTGTCATAACATCGGACACCAATATACTGTAACGGTCCAGAGGCATTACCTTGCGTACATCTGTAAATGTAATGATACCTTTTAAAGTGTTGTGTTCTATCACAGGATATCCCATATGTTTCTTTTCGAACATGAACTGGGTCAGGTCATCTATTGTCAATGATGGCTCCACCGAAACTATATCCTTTGTCATAACCTCACTGACAGGTACTTTTTCAAGGGTCACTGTAACAGCTGTGGAACGGTCTTCACCTGATGCCCCCATGTAAACAAAGATAGCAATAAGGATCAGCCATGGGTTCCAGGGATTTGACAACAGACCCAGAAATCCCAGAAGGAACGCGAACATCTTACCGACACCTGCTGCTGCATGGGTTGCCTGTATGTAGGGCATTTTCCCTGCAAACCATGCACGGAGTATACGTCCGCCGTCCATAGGAAAAGCAGGGAGCAGATTGAACATACCAAGGACTATGTTGATGGAACCTAACATCTGTACCAATCTGAATATGACCGAATCTGCAAACGAAGCAATAGCACTTGCTGCCGCAAAATTAAGCAGAAGCAATGAACCTCCAATAATAAAACTGACCAAAGGTCCTGCAAAAGCCATCTTTGCTTCCTGTTTCGGGTCTCTTGGGATCTCCTCCATGGAAGAGACGCCACCTATCAGGAATAAAGTTATATCTGTGATCTTAACACCGTACTTCTTTGCAAGATAAGAATGGCCCAGCTCGTGAAGCAGAACACAACCAAAGAGAAGTATAGTTGTCAAAAAAGATAAGGCGTATCCCAATGATACCGGCACTATGTCACTAAAACCATATGGTGCCGGGTTCATGGCAAAAATGATTGCAAAGAACGGAAGAACTAAAAGAAATGTTATGTGTATCTTAATAGGGATACCGATAATTGTTCCAATTTTGAAAGAATTTGCCATAGATATAAATTTTGGCTTTATTGTATTTAGTATTATCTGGAAAACACTTTTAGTGCTCGCATTTAAGATAATGTGATCAATACTTGATAACATGATTTTTTAAAATAATACTTTCACCCCGCTTGGCTTAAGAGTATATATGCTCATGTCATAGGTAGTATTAGCCACGGATTCGATGGACACACGCCTTTACAAGTTTCAAGGCTAGGTGCCATCGAACCATCCCCTCAATCCGTGCAATTTTAAAACTTAAACCAAAATTAAATAGAATGAATTGAAAAATTGATCAAAAATAAACTGATCTTTTCATCAGATCAGTTTTTCAAGATCATTCAGGAAAAGTTCGATCGTACTATTATTAATGTGAGGCATGATCACCAGACGCAGAGCCCGGGGGTTTCGTGTTATTGAAACATGCCAGCCGAATTCATCAAGCAATCTTTTTCTAATATTATCAGAATCCGGAACCTGAAGCGCTACAATATTCATAACAGGATCAATGACAGTTTCGATGCCAAGCGCTTTAGCACCCGAAACGATATCTTCTGTTTTTTCCATACATTGATCAATCACATGCCTGTACCCTTCTCTTCCAAGATGTTTCATCACAGCATATGTTGAAGCCACTGCTGCACCACTTCTGGTACCTGTGAGTGAATATTGTTTACTGATGCTCAGATATGGAGTGTGTATCTCAAGATCATCCAGATATTCAGTTTCACGGAACAGTAATCCTCCTGAAGGAATAGTGCTCAAGCCCATCTTGTGAGGATCAATGGTCATTGAAGTTACACCTTCAACCTCAAAATCATAACGATAATCCAGATCCATAAATGGAAGGACAAAACCACCAAATGCAGCATCAACATGCAAAAAAAGATCTTTCTCAAGAGCAATCTCTGAAAGTTGTTCAATAGGATCTATCTGACCAAATTCTGTTGTTCCTGCTATACCAACAAGACCTATTGTATTCTCATCTATCAATGATTTTACAACTTTTAGATCAACTTTTAGGAATTTATCAAGTGAAGCTTTCCTTATTTCTATTCCTGACAGATCAGCAACTTTGTCAAACGAAAAATGTGCAGACTCAGGCATTACAACATTTGGTTTTTTAATATCACGACAGGAATTTACCATGGATCTTATTGCCTGTATATTAGATTCGGTTCCACCAGTTGTTAAATAACCGCATTTTTCAGGATCATTGGTATGGTGTAAAAGAGAACCGAACATCCTGAGGACTTCTTTTTCAAGACCGTAAGTTCCAGGGAAAAGACCAGGATCTCCCATATTAGCTTCAATGAAATTTGTATGTGCTAAAACTGCAATTTCATGTGGATAAGTACACATAGAACTTAGAACACGATCATAACTAGTATCTGCTGATTTAGCGTTTTTTAAGATAGAGAGGATCTCATCTCTGCATATTCCGGTTTTTTCCATGAATTCTCGTTTAATAGAACATATAACCTGTTTAAAACGATTTTGTTCAAAATAAGATAATAGTGGTGATGGTTTTCACTTTTTTGTTAGGATTTTTGACGTGAAAATGTTATTTACATTAAAAATCACAAATCGGCTTCAAAATTTGAATGTACCTTTTGTTTGAACTTTTTATGATTCTGTTCATTTTTGTTATGTCCATGATTTTTATTATATTGTTACCTTTTATGACTTTTGAATTTTAATTTAATCGCTAATTCTTTTTTGGCAATAATTTAGATCCTATTTTTGAAGTCATTTTTTGCTTTGACATTTTTTTTGTTGCAGTAGGGGGGTCACCCCATCATTTCGACTGGAATATTTTAGTTATTTTTTGTAATCTTATCTTTTTCTTAAGAAACCTTTATTACCTATTACTCTTATATTCGGAACACCTTGTTTTTTTAACATAATAAAAAATATGTTCTCTTATTTTTTTCTGCATTCCAGTCGAAACCATAGGGTCACCCTTCTTTATATAGTTTCCATGAGAAATAGAGGGGTCTAGTTCCAAATGAAACATTTTTTAAAAAAATGTATATAAAGAAAAGGTTTAACTAAAAAATAAGATTATTCATTACAACCTGTTTTTGTTATTATTTCTTTAAATTTATAAAGAACTGCAATGGAAATAAAGGGGTTATAACCATAAGGGTTAATAAGGTACACTTCCATTGGATCGTGTGGAAAATTTAAGGGTCACATTTTGATATATTCATGTAACATTCAGTTTGCTTATGAATTATTTCAGATGTGAATTTGTAGCAGGTAGTACAGTATCATAGTAAATTAATAACAGCTCTAGACCAATTAGCATGACGTTTCTTATTTAGTAGGATCATTGTTATGCTTTAGGTTTATTTGCTATCCAATCTCATCACACATATATATGGAAGGTTAAAAATGGAGAACAAATCATTAGATGGCTTATTTGAAGACTTATTACATAATGAATCTCTTTTTAAGAATAAAGAAGTTTTGAGACCTTCATATACGCCTGCATCCCTTCCTCACAGAACTGAGCAGGTGAACACTCTTGCTACTATTCTTGTTTCGGCACTTAGGGGAGATACACCTTCAAACATTCTTATCTATGGAAAAACAGGTACTGGTAAAACAGCTGTTGCTCGCTATGTTGGTATTGAGCTTGAAAGGAAAAGTGATGGTATCAATATTGATTGTTCTGTCCTGTATCTAAACTGTGAGGTAATTGATACACAATACAGGCTGCTGGCAAACCTTGCAAAACATTTCGGTGAAGATATTCCTATGACCGGTTGGCCGACTGATCAGGTATTCACAAAGTTCAAAGAAGCTATTGATTCAAAAAAGCAGGTTATAATAATTATTCTTGATGAGATCGATAAACTTGTGAAGAAAGGTGATGATGTTCTGTACAATCTTTCTCGTATCAATACTGATCTTAAAAATGCGAAGGTCAGTATGATCGGTATTTCTAATGACCTGAAATTTACGGAATTCCTTGATCCAAGGGTAAAAAGTTCACTTGGGGAAGAAGAGATCATTTTCCCTCCTTATGATGCTGAACAGATCAGTGATATCCTGAGGCAAAGAGCATCCATTGCATACAAAGAAGAGGTGCTTGACGAAATGGTAATTCCCCTGTGTTCTGCCTTTGCAGCCCAGGAACATGGTGATGCAAGGCGTGCACTTGATCTTTTGAGAGTTGCCGGTGAACTTGCTGAGCGTGAGAATGAAACGCATGTTGGTGAAGTACACGTAAGAATGGCTCAGGAAAAGATAGAGATCGATCGTATCGTGGAAGTTGTCAGAACTTTACCCACACAGTCAAAATTATCTCTCTATAGTGTCATGCTTTTGAGGAACAATGGCCACAGGAATGTGACTACAGGGGAAGTATACAACGTTTATCGTCAGTTGTGTGTGAATGTTGATATGGACATCCTGACGCAAAGAAGGGTCACTGACCTGATCTCGGAACTGGATATGCTGGGTATTCTTAATGCGGTGGTCGTAAGCAAAGGGCGTTATGGAAGAACAAAAGAGATCGTCCTGAGCGTACCGATTGAAAGCACACGCCGCGTACTTCTTGAGGATTACAGACTGGGAATGCTTGCAGGTTTCAAACCGGTGATCACAGCACAGATGCATCTTTGATGCATCATACGCTTTGTTCAAAAAGGAAGAAAAAAGGAAAATAAGATTA
Organism: Methanococcoides sp. AM1; assembly: GCF_900774055.1. Taxonomy (NCBI): domain Archaea; kingdom Methanobacteriati; phylum Methanobacteriota; class Methanomicrobia; order Methanosarcinales; family Methanosarcinaceae; genus Methanococcoides; species Methanococcoides sp. AM1. The sequence goes on from NZ_CAAGSW010000001.1 coordinate 497,827, forward strand.
CATTTATAACTGTATTACAACAGGAAAATTATGAAAGCATAAGCCTTAGATGGCCTGCATATGGTATCCTGTATCTTGCAATTCCAATGACCCATTCTTCTTTTACAGGTTGAAGATAACTTATCTGCCCCTGCTGGTCATAGTACATGTTTGTCCTTTCGTTATCACCTTTAGTGATGTAACCACTATGTGGTGCAATTGGACCGCTTTCCCACATACTTTCCCCGGCTTCAACAAAGTACATGGCCCTGTGTATGATCGGGGTAACATCTTCCTGTCCGTAAGGGCGGTAAAGTATAACGTCACCTTCTTTTTCGAAGGATATGTAATTTGGAGCAGCATCCTGATTAGTTATTATTTGTGTCCTGTCTATGTTTTCAATGAAAATTATATCCCCGATCTTCATATGGGGTTCCATACTTCCGGATTCAACAGCAACCATAGGTGTCCACATCCCAAATAACGCCTGGGAAATGACTGCAAATGCCAGAACGGCCAGAATTACAGAAACAATGTCCCTTGAGAGGGATATCCAGAATTTATCACTCGTTCTGAATGTATGGAATGAGGCTTTTATGTCCATATTATCTTTGAAATAATAGAATCTGATTAGTTAAAAAATTTGGTATTGATACATTCATTACGTAGCCTATTTATTTTATAGGAGTGCTTTTGTTTGATGCAAGGGTTGACATACTAATTACAACTTAGTTCCTAAAGATTGAACTAATAGGAAATAATACAGAATTCAATTGTTTGTCAATTGTAAGAATCGAATGAAATTTTTTAAAAACTGCTAAATTCCACTGGTAATTTCAGGTCCAACAATGAAAGAGATCAATGTTCAGGAAGCTTTTTTAGAAGCCGGGTATCAGATCAGCCCTGAAGCTGTAGATCTGATCGCATCTCACAGTTCACCAAAGGACCTGGTTTGTTACATCCTTGGACATATCGATGAGTCGGTGTTTGTTATTGAAATCGAACACATTGATATTCCGTCCTTTGAATCTGAATATTCGACCGGTCAGAAAGCTGACTCTGGAGCAGCTTCAGAGGCTTCTTCACAGATTTGTTCACCGGTCTCACAGAATTCAGAGGCTACTTTTGGGGAAGTGCCTTTAGAGCCAGTGATATCACCTTCATCGGATATATCTAAAAATGAATCTAAAGTTACATGTGAAGTATCTTCATCCACTTTTTCACCCTCAAAAAAATATTCTTCTTCGTTTCCATCTGGTTATGGAAGTAAGAGATCATCGGATACCGGTATTCATACCAATTCCAATGGCAATGACAATGTCAACAACATCAATATAATGTCTGATATCACGGACATGTCAACATGTGTTGGCGAATATATGGAATTCGTCCAGTATTTCAGGAACAGGTATAGCAAGCTCAGTGACATGATCCGTGGAAGGATAACTGCCAGACCAATTGAGAGCCTTAACAAGAACCGCAAGCATGGAAGCGGGTTAAAGCGGAGCGGAGGTGGTGATTACAGTGAAGTTTCTATCATTGGAATGGTATCCGAGGTAAGGAGTACTGCAAATGGCCATAAGATGCTGCAGCTGGAAGATCCCACAGGTTCTTTTCTGGTGCTTGTGCATCAGGCGGAGAAAGATCTGTTCGAAGAGGCCAGCAAGATAATTCTGGACGAGGTTATTGGGATCACCGGTTCCCTGACCAATGATGGCAGTCTTATTATTGCAAAGAAGTTAATCCTCCCAGACCTTCCGAACATCTCACATAGGAGGGAAGGTACTTGGGGCAAAGCAGTGTTCACATCTGATGTTCATATCGGAAGCTCGACCTTCCTTGAAAAAGAATGGTGCGGTTTCCTTGATTTTCTCAATGGAAAGTGTGACAATGAGCAAATGAGAGAGCTTTCCAAAGATATCCGGTTCCTTGTGATAGCAGGCGATCTGGTCGATGGGATCGGAATTTTTCCGGGGCAGGAACATGAGCTGGACATTCTTGACATCTATGATCAGTATGCAAAGGCTGCTGAATACTTCAGTCAGGTACCGGAACATATTCAGATAATAATATCACCCGGAAACCACGATGCAGTCCGTCAGGCAGAGCCACAGCCCCGTTTTCCGGAGCGCATAACTTCTCTTTTTGAGGATAGGATCATTTTTGTGGGAAATCCTGCATTGGTGGACCTTGATGGTGTTCAGGTCCTGATGTATCATGGGCGTTCCATCGATGACCTGGTGGCATCGGTTCCGGGAGTTTCCTATCAGGAGCCTGAAAAGGCAATGATAGAGATGTTAAAGCGCAGGCATCTTTCTCCTATATATGGAAGCAGGGTTTCCATTGCACCGGAAAAACAGGACCATTTTGTAATTGATACAATACCCGATATCCTTCATTGTGGGCATGTTCATACCATAGGTATTGGAAGATACAAGAATGTCCTTGCGATAAATTCCGGTACATGGCAGTCACAGACAGAGTTCCAGAAGAGAGTAAATTTAATGCCAACCCCTGCTCAGGTTCCGATCGTGGACCTTTCCACTCTCAGGACAACCCTTCTGCACTTCTGAAATGATACTTTATCTTCCTGAATACTTCCTGATATTTTCGGAATGAGCATTTTATGATCCTGAAACTAATGGCAAATTTGTCTTGTTCGTATTTCTACAGTGAAAGATGATGACTCATTTTTAATTCCGATCACTATATATAGTGCAACAGGAAAGTATGCACCAGATGTCCTCGAAAGATAAGGAAGAACTTATAACAATTCCTGAAATACCTGACTTTGAGGCCTTGCTGAAAAAGCAGGGATATAGCCTTGCAGGTACTCATTCTGCTGTAAAGACATGCCTTTGGCTTGGTCGTTCCATAAAAGATGAAGGTGAGTGTTATAAGTCAAGGTTCTATGGTATCACTTCACATTGTTGTCTGCAGATGACACCTACTTTGAGATGCAACCAACGCTGTCTCTTTTGTTGGAGGCCTACAGAAGCGGAGGTATCTTTCCCGAAAAATTGGGATTCTCCAGTGGAAATTGTGGGGTCATCAATCAAAGCACAGCGAAAATTAATATCCGGATTTGGTGGTTCTGCGCCAAGGGAGCGCTGGGAGGAAGCAAACCAGCCCAAACATGTTGCTATATCACTTTCAGGGGAGCCAACCTTGTATCCGTATCTGCCTGAACTTGTGGAAGAGTACGAAAAACAGGGTTTTACAACTTTTGTCGTAAGTAACGGTACTGTTCCTGATATGATGGAGAGGATCGAACCTTCCCAATTATACATGAGCCTTGATGCTCCTGACAGGGAAACATATGAGAAGGTCTGCAATCCGAAATCCACCGAACTATGGGGTAATATCAACAGGTCCCTGGAAATACTTGGAAAGAAGAATAACCGTAAGGCAATACGCATAACTCTTGTGAAGGGCATGAACATGATCGATCCGGCAGGCTATGCACGCCTTATTGAGATAGCAAACCCGGACTATGTTGAGGTCAAGGCATATATGCATCTTGGTTTTTCCAGAAGTCGCCTTCCTCGTGAAGCGATGCCTTCACATGAGGAAGTTGTCAGCTTTGCAAAAGAACTTGCCGAGCATCTTGGATATAGCATTGCAGATGAAGTAGAAGTAAGCCGTATCGCACTGATTTCAAAGGATGGCAAAGTTACCTATCTTGACTAAAGCCTGGTATCAGGGTTCTTGCTGGTTATCACCTCAGTCACAATCTATATTTATATCCTTGTTTACATAGGGTACATCCATTTAGCTAATAGCATCCATGTTCTGTATGCAGAACATAATCATCAAGATGCTCAACGCATCTATAATCCCAATTGATCCTTATTATGGAGTATTCCCACAATGGTTGACCAATCTTCACACCAAAAATACGAGTTTAAAAAGAAACTTGAATCATTAAGGGACAAGCGAGGGCGTGGTACTGAGCTTATCTCTTTGTACATTCCACCTGACAAACAGCTTTCAGATGTGGTTGCACAGCTCAAGACAGAGCACGGTCAGGCTTCCAACATCAAATCCAAGCTGACCAAGACAAATGTACAGGGTGCCATAGAGTCCATCATGTCCAGACTCAGGTATGTGACAGTCCCTGAGAACGGTATCGTTTATTTCACAGGTGCTGTTGATATCGGAGCTAACAAGACAAATATGGAGACAACCATTATTGAGCCTCCACAGCCTATTATTACATACAGGTATCACTGTGATTCATCATTCTACCTTGATCCGTTAGAGGAGATGCTAAGGGAAGCAAAGACCTATGGTCTGCTTGTTCTTGACAGGCGTGAGGCTGCAGTTGGTCTTCTGGTGGGCAAGCACATAGAGCCATACCGTAACCTGACCTCAACTGTACCGGGAAAACAGAGGAAAGGAGGACAGAGTGCCCACAGGTTCCAGCAGCTCAGGCTTATTGCGATACACGATTTCTACAAGCGTATCGGTGATGCAGCAAGTGAGGTCTTCCTCACAGTTGACCAGAAGGACTTTGAAGGTGTGCTTATTGGCGGTCCGTCACCGACAAAAGAGGAGTTCGAGTCCGGTCATTTCTTCCACCACGAGATCGAGAAGAAGGTGCTTGGGCTTTTCGATGTGGCATATACAGACGAGTCCGGTCTTTCAGAACTTGTGAACGCGGCAAGTGAAAGGCTTGAGGACCTTGATCTCATGGTAGAGAAGAAACTGATGCAGCAGTTCTTCAGGGAATTGGTATCGGATTCAGGCAAAGCGACCTATGGTGAGGACAATGTACGAGAGAATCTCATTATCGGTGCTGTCGATATAATGCTCGTATCAGAAGACCTAAGAGCTGAGAGGACGACCGTCAGGTGTACTTCTTGCGATTATGAGAAAAAGACAACCAGTGAGTTCAAGCCGGGTGATTCGAAGACAAGTCTTGGTAACTGCCCGAAATGTGGTTCCTATCTTGAGGTCGTGGAAAAGGTCGATGTTGTGGATGAACTATCCGAAATGTGTGACCAGATGAGTACTACGGTAGAGTTCATTTCCACTGACTTTGAAGAAGGTGCACAGCTTCTGAACGCTTTTGGTGGTATCGTTGCTATCCTGCGTTTCAACACAGGCATCTGAGGTTAATTAACAGGTGATCATTTTGTTTTTAGATTTTATAGAACAAGTTACATTCGTACTGAACGATGCTGTTCGTTCAGCAGGTTTTGAAGTGAACGATCTGGAGCTTGGCCCTTCCCAGCATGCAGACCTTTCGTCAAGGGTTGCTTTCAGGCTGGCCTCTGTTGCAAAACAGAGTCCAAAGGACGTTGCTGACAGGATCGCTTCTGAGGTAGTAATACCAGAGGGTTCCTATATTGGTAAGATAGAGGCATTGGGCCCATATCTGAATATCAGTGCCAGTCGCGATTTCATTGATGCTGTTGTGTCAGGGATCCGGGAGAAAAAAGAGTCTTTCGGAGGCAATTTCTGTGAGGGCAGGATACTGCTTGAGCATACTTCTGCTAACCCAAACGGTCCTCTTCATGTGGGACACATAAGAAATTCCATTATCGGAGATACCCTCGGTCGCATTCTCAAACGTGCAGGATATGATGTCGAACTGCACTACTATGTAAATGACATGGGCCGCCAGATAGCCATAGTTTCCTGGGCTCTTGAGCATTTCGAGTTCGATGAAAGTTCCAAGCCAGACCACGCTATTGCAAATGTTTACATAAAGGCGAACGCAGAACTTGAAGCACACCCCGAAAAGGTTGCTGAGATAGACAGGCTCATGCAGCTTGTTGAGAGCGGTGATGCGGAGACAATTGAGCGTTTCGATAAGGCTGTAGGCCTTGCAGTTGAAGGTATCAAGGAAACCCTTGGAAAGATGAACGTCTCCCATGACGAGTTCCCGAAGGAATCAGGTTTCATCAGGTCCGGTGATGTTTCAAGGATAGTGGATGAGATCAAGGCTACAGGACGTACTGAAATTGATAATGGTGCGCTTGTTGTGGATCTTCTGGATTACGGATTTGAAAAGACTCTCGTTATCCAGCGTTCTGATGGTACTTCACTTTATACAACACGTGATCTTGCATACCATGAATGGAAGGGTGAGCGTGCTGACAGGATCATCGATATCTTCGGAGCAGACCATAAACTGATCTCCGGTCAGCTCAAGGCCACGTTGAATGCTATAGGCAAAAAAGAACCTGAGTTCGTTATCTTTGAGTTCGTTTCATTGCCTGAAGGTTCAATGAGCACAAGGCGCGGCAAGTTCATAAGTGCCGACGAACTGTTCGACCAGGTCAAGGTCCGGGCACTGGAAGAAGTGGACAAGCGCCGCCCTGAGATGCCTGAAGATTTCAAGAAACAGGTTGCTGACATGGTCGGTATTGGTGCTGTCAGGTACGATATCGTGAAGGTCTCACCTGAGAAATCCACGGTCTTCGACTGGAAAGAAGCTCTTGATTTCGAGAAACAGGGCGGTCCTTTCATACAATACTCACATGCACGTTCTTGCAGTATCCTGCGAAAGGCAAAAGATGAAGGCCTGTGGGATAGCGAGGTAATTATTGACCCTTCACTTCTTGTGGAAGATACTGAGATAGTTCTTATCAAGAAGATGGGAATGTTCGACAATGTGATTGACCAGTGTGCAAAGGAACTGAAACCTCATATGCTTGCTATCTACGGAAGAGAACTTGCAGATGCATTCAACCAGTTCTATCGCTTCGTGTCTGTCCTCAATGCTGAAGAAGAGGATGTCCGTGCAAGCCGTCTGGCTCTTGTGGACTGTGCAAGGATAGTACTTGCTAACACTCTGGACACCCTTGGAATGGGTGCACCGGATTCGATGTAATTCAGGCATGAAGAACATATCAATACAGATTAGGGAGAATGGAATATGAAATTATACATGTACTTTCTTCTGTATCTTCTTTTAGTAAATGCTTATGCTTTCTGGCTGATGTACTCCGACAAAAAGAAGGCCATCAGAAATCAGTATAGGATACCGGAAAAGACCCTGTTCACCTGGGCATTGCTGGGAGGGAGCATGGGTTCCATAGCGGGAATGCAGAAGTTCAGGCACAAGACCAGGCATCAGACATTCAGGATCGGGATGCCTCTGATATTTATTGTGGAAGGCTATCTCTTCTTTGAATATATTCTGCCTGTACTGCTTTGAGACTACTGGTTCAGATACCTCTATCTGAAAAGTAGTCTGCAAAGCGTTTTATAAAAAAGGAGTTGATTATTCTATAATGAAGATTAGGATCGAGACTCCCAAATTCAGCTTTTTCAAGTACCAAAAAGTGGATGATGAGTACAAAAGAGTCCTTTTTTCTCCGATACCTACAATATTCAACTACGGTTTCATTGAAGATACCTTAGGTGATGATGGAATGGAAGAGGATGCCATTGTACTCGGACCCCGGCTTCCCCAGGGTACTCTGGTAAAACTGACCAATCCCGGTGGGGTGGTAAGGTTTGTGGACGACTCGGTCCGGGACGATAAGAAAGTGTTCTATCTCGGGGACAGGTATTCTGAAAGGCTGTTCGGATTGTATTTCAGTATGTATGCACTGTTCAAGCGTTTTCGTTATCTGGCCTTTGAAAGAAGACTTGCGGAATGCAGGTTCGAAGGCATTGAACTATTCGAGGAAAACTGAGCATCGGTCAGTATATAGATCAGTGTACTGCAAACTAAATTGATAACTGAAATCCAAATACTGTTCTACAAAAAAAAGAGATAAGGAAAGTGATGTTCTTTCCCGAAGAAATTCCTTTGATGTTTCTTATCCTTAAAGGATGTTGATGGTCTGTATATTCTTGACCTTGTTACTGAAAGGTATTCCTTCCTGCTCCAGGTGTTCTTTTATCGTACCCTCAACGATCTTCACAAGCTCTTCCTTTTCCACATTTGTAACTGCTGAGAGGAACTTCACGTTGCAATCTTTGCCTTTTGTTTCAAAGAACTCTATGTTGGGTATGCTCTCTGAAGATGTGATACTGGCTTTCATGAGGGTTCCGGGGTATTCCAGAGCCATCTTTATATGACCTACGAAATCCGGATTGAGCTTTTTGACCTGATTGCTGATGGAGGTCAAGACATCTGTTGCATACTTTTCTGCTTTTTGTTCTTCCAGTTCGCAGTCTTTGATGGTAAGTTCTCCGGAATAGGAACTGACCTCAGAGGCCTCAATGGAGTTGATAGCTTCCCTTGATTCTCTTTCCTTGCTCTTGCCTGCCAGCAGGTCTATGAGCCTCTGGAACTTCTCATCGGCTTCCTTTGCAGAGAATTCGATAACTTCTGCTTCGGGGTTGATCTCCTCCAGGAAATTCCTGACCTCTGCAACCTTTTCTTCCTCTGCGATATCGACCTTGTTGATACAGAGGATCTCAGCATCTTCTATCTGTGTCAGGATGAACTTCGGTGTCTGCTTTATCTCGGTGTTGAACCTTGTTCCATCAACAATGTTCACGATAGGTGCAAAGCTTAAGTCATCTATCTTCATAAGGCTGATATCTTCCTTGATCTGCCTTGGGAATGCGATACCAGTAGGCTCGATAATAATAACGTCAGGGTGGAAGTCATCTGAAAGTTTGGAAAGGGTGTATTCCATGCTGATCTTGAGAGTACAGCAGATACAGCCGCTTGTAAGTTCTTCGGTGACGATCCCGGTGCTTGAAAGTGTGTCACCGTCAAGTCCGATCTCACCTATCTCGTTCACGATTATCGCGATCTTGTGGCCGGTTTCGCTCAAATGCTTACCGAGCTTTAACAATGTAGTGGTCTTGCCGCTTCCGAGAAAGCCGCCTATGATCATTATCTTCAATTATCTCACCAGTGGTAGAATGATATTATTTAAGAAAATCACTTTCTTTTAAGCTTCTTTTCAATTTGGGAGTCTTTACTTGTGAACCACTCCTCCCTTTCGGAAGGGGCTTCTTGTTTCATCCGTTTCTCCAGTGAGAATACGTCCACAAGCTCAAGCCGTAGTACCTACGGTGTTAAATGCGATATTTTTGATATTGATGGCAGCGTTAATATCCCGATCATGTACGGTATTGCAGTCGGAGCATGTCCATTTTCTATGATGTAGTTTCAATCCAATATTCTTGTAACCACACACATGACACAATTTGGATGATGGTTCGAACTGACCGATCTGGATAACGGTCTTTCCATACCAATCGGCTTTATACTGGAGTTTCTCAATGAAACTTCCCCATGAAACATCACTGATTGCTTGTGCAAGACAATGGTTTTTCACCATCCCTTTAATATTCAAACTTTCGATTGCTATTGCTTGGTTTTCGCTTATCAATCTTAAAGAAAGTTTGTGCTGAAAATCGTTACGTTGGTTAACGATTTTTTCATGTAACTTTGCAACTTGTAATTTTTGCTTGTTCCAGTTATTCGAACCTTTTTGTTTCCGAGATAACCGTTGTTGCAATACCTGTAAATATTGTATTGACATCTTCAGATACTTCTCATTATCGATCTTTTCACCGTTCGAAAGAATGGCAAAATGGTTTAGCCCGACATCAATTCCCATAACATTATCAATATCCACTTTCTTTGGTACTTCCTGACCGTTCTCAACAAGGATACTGATGTAATATTTCCCAGTTGTTGTTTTCGAAACCGTTGCAATCTTCATTTTCCCATCAAACATTCGATGTAATCGTGCTTTGATAGGTTCCTTGATCTTTGGAAGTTTGATCATGTTATTGTCAAAATTTACTGTATAATGCTGTGGGATCTGGAATGATTGTACAGGATTCTTCCTTGACTTAAATTTGGGAAATCCAGTCTTTTCCTTAAAGAATTTCTTGAACGCTGAATCCATGTTCCCGATTGAACGTTGTAATGATTGAGAATTGACTTCATTCAACCAAACATGTATCTTTTTCAGCCCAGGAATCATGTTATTAATATCGAATTCACTCAAGGATCGTTTATCCTTCTCGTATGTAACAAGTTTGTGATTTAATCCCCAGTTATAGATGAATCTACAAGCACCAAAATGTTTGTCAAAAATCTCTTTTTGATTCTTATTTGGATATATTCGATACTTATAGGCTTTTAGCATATGTAAAGATTTTTATGCACTATTGGCATATATATTTAACTTACGGAAGGAGTCTTCTGTGGTCAATAACATAAAACTTGCAGGTTCGATATTGGTTCCTTTTCCCCATCCTTCTGGGCACCTTATTCACTTTTTCGATTCAAGGTATCCAATAGTCTTTTCCTGAGATCGGCATCCACACTCCCAAAGAAAATAATTCGCTAACATTATAAATGATACTCGCACATACGGTAGCTATGAGTGACCTGATCTTTGATGACATTGGCAGTTATCCGCTACCGGAAGGCGTAACAAAGGAGTGGATGGAGAGTGCATTTTCGAAAAGGGACAGTGATGAGAAGCTTTTTTCTGTCATACGTTCAGCCTTTAGCCAGAAACTTGATGCCGGTGTGCAGGTAGCAACATATCCCCAGTTTCAGGACATGAACCAGCAGTTCCTGTCAATTATCAATGATCCGGAATGTGTGGAAGAACCTTTCAAGGTCAAAGAGGACAGCGCACGTATCCTTGAGCTTGATGTTATAGAAGAAGCTGCTGCAGAGTACAGTGATGAGACCGGTGAAAAGCCGGATGTCCGTATCTGTGTGACCGGACCGCTCGAGCTTTATCTTAAGGACTTCGGGGGTACACAGTACACCGACATCCTGAACCTGCTCGCAGTAAGCATCGACCGTTTCATAAGCAATTCTATCAAGGCTGCAAAGAACTTCAACATCAGGACAGTCTCCATTGATGAGCCAAGTATCGGTATCAATCCACAGGTCATGTTCGAGGATGCCGAACTGGTAGAAGCACTGAGCACTGCCACTTACTATGCTGGCAGGCAGGATGTTGATGTGGAGATCCATCTTCACTCCCCGCTTCATTACAGGATAGCCTGTGATACACCGGGTATCAATGTCATAGGTGTGGAGTCTGCAGCAAATCCTTCATATCTCGATCTTATTGACAGGAAGGTTCTGGAAGATACTGACTCTTTCCTGCGTGTGGGTGTTGCAAGGACCGATATCTTCAACCTTGCATCTGTGCTTAATGAAAAGTACAACACCAATGTCTGGAAGGACACCCAGTATCTGCCTGAGATAGTAACGGAAATGGAAACTCCGGATGTTATTGCAAAGCGCCTTGAAAAAGCAGATTCCATATTCGGGGAACGCATCAAATATGTTGGTCCTGATTGTGGTCTTGGTTCATGGCCAACACAGGAGATCGCAGGACAATTGCTCAGGAATGTAGTTGAAGGGATCGACAAGTTCTCCAAGTAAGATAATTCAGGGTGCTGAAAACACAAAACAAAAGATCATACCGGGATACTGCTGATCAACAGATGCATCAGGTTGATTACATGTCCTGCTATTTTCGGTGTAAATTGTATTTCTATATATGCAGCAACAAGGAGCATAAAGATCGTAAATGAGAATATTTTCAACAGGTATCGGGATCTCAGGTAAGCTTCTGTGATATTCTCTATCCTTCTAATGTCTTCTTTTAGATCCTCTTCTTTTTCAGCTTCGAATAAACGGCCTTTTATGATCTCTTCTGAGTAAACTCTTGTAAATCTGTATGCAATAGATGTTGCTATGAAAATTGCCGGCAGTTCAATTATTCCATGAGGAAGTATTGAAGCAAGGTAATATATGAAGGCAAAATCAGCTCCTATAAGAATACCAGCAAATCCTATTGTTTGATTTCCCCAGAGTATTCCATTGAACAGGAAAAATGCGAGAACCGTTCCTGCTATAAGAGCATTCAGGAACAATGTCAACACAGGAAATATGAGTGGGAGCACTGATGCGATCGCCCTGTAATCCTCGCCGGTGTAACCGCAATGTTTCCAGATAGAATTTGAGCTATCATTTATCTCATCCCGATCCTTTTTATTTATATCAGGATAAATGTGCAAGGCGACCTTCTGTACAAATGAAAAAAAGGGTGAAGATAATTTTTCCATATTACAGGAGATCCTGGAATAGAAGGGGTATTTTGAGCGCAATAACAATTCTTTGAAAACGATTCTGTGACTGTATGTTATGGCTCCGGCACCGATAGATGTGACGAATATTGCTATTATGTTGAAGAAAAAAACAGAATATAGCGGACCGATATATCTGGCACCAAAATCCACTTTTGAAGTAGCGGCATCTGAGGTTGAAATAATTGCTTCGTTGACGACATCAACTTCTGAAGTAGCCGCTTGTGCTCTCGAGATCAGGACAGAACTTACCGATTCAGGGTGTGAAAAGAAGAAAGCAACTACGTAAACAGATATACTGAATACAAAGGCCAGTATCGTAAATATGGTGAATAGTTTCACTGACCATATTACATCTTTCCGTTTTATTTTGAATTGGCTGCTTTCTTCCTTTCTCATTATTGTTCGTTTTAGTGAACGATCTTTGAAATATCAAGTTCAAGAATGTCCTCAGCACCGAGGTCCTTGAGTTTTGGGATCAGGATGTTCACTTCATTCTTGTTCACAACAGATTCTACGGCATAGTAGTCGGAATTGTAAAGTTGGGAAACAGTTGGTCTTTTGAGTGACGGAAGTGCCTCGATCACAGAGTCCAGCTTATCAGCAGGTACGTTCATATCAATGAGCACTTTCCCACGTGCTTCGATAACCGCCAGAAGCAGGGTTTTGATCTCTTCTATCTCTTTTCTTTTGGCAGGATCTTCCCAGCTTTCCTTGTTAGCTATGAGCTTTGAAGAAGATTCCAGCATAACGTCCACGATCTTAAGTCCGTTCTTGCGTAGAGTGGATCCCGTTTCTGTCAGGTCGACCACGACATCCATAAGGTCAGGAACCTTTGCTTCGGTCGCACCGTATGAAAAGTGAAGTTCGACCGGAATTCCAAGATCATCGAAGAACTTCTTCGTAATATTTGGGTACTCGGTTGTGACCCTGCTTCCGGGCCTGATATCTTTGGCACTCTGGATATCGCTGTCCTGTGGAACAGCAATAACGATCTTGACAATACCGGCACCCTGCTTGCTGTAAGGCATATCAGCAACCTCTACAACATCTGAACTTGATTCTACCACCCAGTCACGTCCGGAGATACCGAGGTCAAAATAGCCTTCCTCAATATATTTTGGGATTTCCTGTGGGCGCAGGATCTTTATCTTTTCTATCCTTGGATCATTGATCTTTGGGTTATATTCCCTGGATGTCTTTTTTATCTCAAGGTCTGCCTGCTTGAACAATAATAATGTCTGCTCTTCTAAACTGCCTTTTGGAATTGCTATGTTGATCATTTTTATCACTTGTTCGATTTGGACTATATTTGTTCAGACTTTTAAAGATTAAAACTATATTTGTCTGATAAACAGTTGTTGTATTTTTAGTGCCTATTTATGTTTATCAGGATTTCACTTAACTTTAACTGTTCTATTTTTATAATCTATAAATAATAACTATAATTTTCATCGATGACTTAAAATATATCTCCATACAAATATATCTAAAAGATTCATGGTTTGCTATTAATGAGAGGTCTAATATGAGGATACAATCTGGAATTGAAGGTTTCGATGAACTTGTTCAGGGTGGACTTGTTCCGGAACGCGTTTATCTTTTAAGTGGTCCCCCTGGAAGCGGGAAAACCACTTTTGGCATGCAGTTCCTTGCGCAGGGGGCTACTTTTGGGGAAGTTGGTCTCTACGTTAGCCTTCTTGAAAGTCCCCAGAACATCATCAATGACATGTCCAATTATTCGTTGAATGTGGCAACTTTGATAAAGATGAAGAAGCTTCTTTTTGCAGATCTTGGTCCCAGGATGGAATACGGGTATATGGATGATCTCCATGAAGTCATAAGTTCGGATTATGATGTAAGCCACGCATCGGTCGAAGGTGAAGCTCCTTCTCCGGCAATGGTGTTCAAAGAGATAGCTGCTTATGTTCAGGAATACAATGTAAAACGGCTTGTTATAGACTCTGTATCTGCTATCCGTTTTTCCACAAAGGACCGCATTTCAGAAGAAAAAGAGATGGGCAGGTTCATCAGGAATCTGAAGCAGCTTGGATGCACTACTATCCTCCTTTCTGAGATGACAGACCCAAGTGCATATTCAACAGAACAGTTCGCATCACATGGAGTAATGTTCCTTCATAACTTCCTTTATGGCAAGAAGATGACCCGTGCATTGCAGATAATAAAGATGCGTGGAACAAAACATGATTGTAATATGATGCAGCTTGAGTTTACTGAGAAGGGACTTAAAGTATCTTCCTACCTTGAATAATGGTAGTGTGGAAATGGATCTGTTCAAAAAGAATAAGGACAAACCTACCCTTGCTGAAATGAAAAGGGAAGAAGTTGAAAAGAAGGCCTTTGAGCTTGGTTTTGAGGTAGGTTACCATAAGCACTCGGAGATTGGCTGGGTCAAAGAGAATTTTGTGAAGCTGGAAAGCCTCGCTAACAGTCTGGGCCTTGGTAATATTGTTTCCGACAAGTATGTTCAGGGCAAAGGCGAAGGTGGTCTTGCAAGGGAAAAGGGCCTTAATATCGGTTCTGTAACATCTGCACTGAAAAAAGAAGAAGATTTATCTTTATCTGAGGAACTGCTTTTCAAAAAGCCAAAGGAGGAGGCTTCCGTCGGATACAGGGAATATGCCGGAAATGATGCTATTTTTGCTCCTGTGGACCGCCCGGAACTTCTCGACAGTCCCTCATGTACTTCCCTGACCAAAGCTGTTGAACGCCCTGCAAATCTTGATGGTTTCAAACCATTAATGCCAAGGAAATAAAATATAAAAATGTGGGATATCAGGCTTTAAGCCTTGTAACCATATCCCGCGAATCTCTGTTTATCATCCAGATTGCAAATGGTAAACCTGTCTGATTCATTGTAAGCCAGTAACTTTGATCCTAATAGTGTTACAATGCATTCGCCGTCGGTTGTTGTTCTCTCAACTTCCTCGTCATCCTTTTCTATCTTTTCGACTCTCATCGGGGATGACTGAAGTCCGACAAAGATATGTGGGACATCTCCGATCGTAAAGCCTTTTGAGAATGGTGAGAACTTACATTTGAGTGTCAGGTCTTCAGTAACATCTTCCTTTTCCGAGAGTATGAAACCTCTCTCTATATCCTTTGACTGTACGTTCTTGAGTGCAAGTCCGACCCGGGCACCTGCAGGAGCGCTCTTTGTATCTACATCATGCATCTGTATCGAGCGTACTTCTATCGTTTTGTCTGTTGGGAATGCCACCAGTTTGTCCTTTGCTTTCAGGGTGCCCTGCATCACAATTCCAAGCACCACACAACCGATACCTGTTACATTGAAGGACTGGTCGATAACAACACGTGTTGGCAGGTCATTGAGTTCCTCCTGCTCCTTTGCAACTACATCCCCCATATCAAATATCATCTCTTTTAATTCTTCCATTCCTTCGAATGAAGTTGTGGAAATTGAGATGTATTCCCAGTTCTCAAGAGAGGTTCCTGCTGTGACCTTTTTAAGTTTTTCCTTCAGCTCATCTAAAGCAAAGGGGTAACTTGTATCTGCTTTTGTAAGGACGATGATGCCATGCTTGTATCCTAGGAGATCAAGTGCAATGATACATTCGCCTGTATGTGCATCAAGACCTTCAGGAGGTACGCACAAAAGGACAATGTCCGAAAGATTAAAGGCGGTCACCATAGGTTTGATGGAAGTTGGATAACCGACCGCATCTATGGTCGTCAGGACCTTGTCGTTCTTGGAAAAATCGTACATCGTAATGTCCGCTGTGGTTCCTTTTTTCCCAAGTTTTGAAGCAAGGGTGGTTTTGCCGCTTTTTTCGCTTCCGATAATAGTTATTTTTGTCATATATGATCACACTTTTAGTGTACAGAAATACCTTTTGTCATATATGCTTTTTTGACATCACCAGAGTTCCCCTTTGAACATGGACAGGGTTTTATCATTAGTACTCTTGCTAAGCTTTTTCATCTTCACAAGGAATTCATCACCAATCTTTTCCGGTTCCTCGAACATTGTTTCTATTCCCTGTCGCCGGAGGTATTCCTTGAATTCTGAAAGAGTATCAAGACTTCTAACACGTATCTGCACTTCGTCAGACACTCTTTCACCTTTTTCTATCTCAGTAATGGAGTCTATCATTGGATTAAGTATGCTCTCACCAAGCTGAAGGCAGCGCTTTTTGAGATCTTCTTCGTTTTCTCCCCATTCAAAGGCCTGGAAGCCTTCCCGCACCACCCTTGAAAAAAGATAGTCACGACCCACATCATTATAAAATCTGAACGCATGTCGCAGATCTGCACAATTGCTCTGTGAACAGGTGTATTTTATGGGCGGGATATTCATAGCGGGGTCTTTGATAACAACGCCTTCATGTTCGATCTTCCCGAGTTCTTTGATAATGGTATGTATCTTCTCAGGAGCCTCTTTTTTTGTAAATTCCCCAAAAAGCCTGACCTGTGTGAAACCATATTCTTCTGCCATCTTCCTTCTTTCATTTACAGGGAGAGGCTCACCACTGCCCTTATGCCTTATATCGAAGACATAGAAGTCAAGGGAATCGATATCGTATATGTTCTTGGGCACATAAGGGTTATCGGGTCCGACCATTTCCCCGTGAAGGACCAGGTCCGGGTGGTCATTAAAAAAATTAATATTCAGCAGGTACCTTGCTTTTTCTGTGGAATAGGGGCAGATATATCCGCCGCGTGTGATGGCGGTTATTTTCCCGTCAAGAGATATGGCCCGTACATTAAAGCCATTCATTTTCTCTTCCACGCAAACAGTAGCAATATCGGAAAAATGAGAATTGATAGCAGGTTCAAGCAGCATGGCCCGCTTTATCTTCGGAAAACCCTTGATCAGCTCAAAACAGCCATCCCTTTGCTAGACAACAGTTCCACTTTCGATCTGTGAAAAAGTGGTTTCAAAACGAAAAAGATGCTGGTATTCTCCCCAGTTCTGCAAAAGCTCACGCTTATCGAGCAGTCTCTGAAGCCTGGAAATGGGTATGCCAAGATACTCTGCCACACCCTCTACGTCCAGTTCAATATCTTTACCAGCATCACTGGATTGCATAGTTTTCACTTTGCAATAGAGTTCACAAGCGTCCTTCTTGTGATGAGCCCGACCATATATCCTTCGAGGTTTATAACAGGCACACCACCAATGTTCTCCTCAAGCATCATCTCTTTTACTTCTGATACCGGAGTGTTGGTCTGTACGGTCTTTACTCCCCTCTTCATGATATCCTCTACAATGAGGTTCTTGATACGGGAATCCTGCTTGTTTCCTGAAACCACATCCCTGAAAGCACGCATTGACTTTGCAATATCCTTCTCTGTAACGATTCCCACAAGCTTATCGTCCTCAATAACAGGGAACCTTCCAACATCCTCATCAAGCATCTGATGCCTAACATGGCTTACCCTGTCTCCGGGATGAATAGTTATCGGGTTACTGTTCATAACCTCGGCAGCATACCCGTCGAATGTTACATTTTGAAGCAGTTCAGCAGGCGTGACCCACCCAAGAACGTTCTCACTGTCGCTTACTATGATAACGCCACTGTTTTTAGCCATCAATACGACCGCATCATTGAGGTCCATATCAGGCAGGACCTTCACATAGTTGTCTGATACAGCAGTAGCAACATGAAGTGAAGAAGCTGGTTTTGCACCTTTCTTTCGTGTCCCCAGTTCTTCGGTAAGCCTTCGCATGGTGAGAACACCGACAAGATCATTATCATGTGTCACTAACAGGCGACGTGTACTTTTCTTCTCCATCACATCAAGTGCATGTGAGATCGTGTCTGATTTGTCAATTGATGTTGGTTGTACCATTATGTCTTTTACTTGCATGTCTGTCACCTCTTTAACTCATGTTCTTAGTCTATACTTTCTTGCTACACCTTTTATCAGGCTGCCTTCATCACATCTGTTCTGCTGACAATACCAACGATCTCATCGTTCTCAGCAATGGGTATGCCTGTGACGTTCTTATCGATCATGACCTTTGCAGCTTCCATGATCGGATCAGTAACATCCAGTATTTTTGCGATGCTGGCCATTATATCCTCCGCAACAAGAGGCACGGCTTTCACATATCTGTATACCTTTTCGCCACCTGATTTTGGCTTTCTTGCCATCTTGATGCTCTTGGATGGGAGCTCTCCCTCATTATTTGCCAGAACGTGAAGTGCAAGTTCCCGCGTGGTTATTATTCCCACAGCTTCACCGGAATCATCGGTAACAATAAGTTTGCTGACCTTGTTGCTTTCCATTTCATCGACCACATGATTGACAGTGTGATGCCTGTGTACAAATACAGGATCAAGTGTCATTATTTCACCAACTTTCTTCTCGCTGGGAAGTTCTGACATGCGGCGTACTACATCAACTCTTGTAACAATTCCAAGAAGTTTTCCGTTGTTGACCACAGGGACATTATTGATATCATTATCGATCATCATTGCCGTAGCTTGGGAAACAGATGCTTCAGGGTAGATCGTGACAGGTTCTTCCGTCATTATCATTTTCACAGGTACCTTGTCGATAGGTCGTCTTCTCCACATTGGTTCTGCCTGTGCAAGGCGTCTTCCCAGATCGGACTTCGTTACTATACCCACCATCTCGTCACTATCTACAATAACGATAGTGCTTATCTTGTGTCTGAGCATAAGGTTCCTTGCATGTGATACAGGCTCATCCGGTCCCATTACATGGACAGGTGATGTCATAATGTCTGATACTTTCATATCTCATCCTCCTTGTTCTTTTGTTATCCTTGTGGATTCTCATTCGGCCATTGCTCTAAGTATATCCCTTTCTGTGATTATACCGCAGAGTTTTCCGTTGTCAATTACAGGTAGTGCCCCAACACCATTTTTGATCATAAGCTCACTTGCTTTCCCAAGATCAGCATCTGATGATACCCAGACAACATCCTTTGATATCAGTGAGCTGATGGGAGTATCCATTGCTTCATGGATGTTACCGGTGGTGAGCTTTTCAAATGCTTCCCCGTTTCCCAGGAAGTGCATTATGGAAGATGCATTGACAACACCAATTAGAATATCTCCTTTGACCACAGGAAGCCTGCGGAAACGATTCATTACCATTATCTTTGCAGCATCACTTATGGTCATGTCTGCAGGGGCTTTCTCAACTCTTTTGCTCATGTATTCGCTGATGGGTTTGTTGGTAACTATTCCAGCTGTAAATATCAGGAAATCCTTCTCTGTGCAGATGGCATGTACATGATTGTCATTATCTACGATAGGAAGGCTTCCGATATTGTTTTTGAGCATAAGGTCAAAAGCTTCCTTGATGTTCCCATCACTGCGTATCGTTGTTACATCATGCTGCATTATTGTGCTTACATTTGAATTGATGGCTGCAAGGAGATTGCCCTTATACTTTTTTTCAACAAGTTGGCTTTTATCTCCTCCTCCAAGGAAATCGATAACATCAAAAGAGGTAACGATGCCCTCGATCCGATTTGTACCAGCATCAGTAAGGGGGATATGCCTGAAGTTCTTTTTAGTCATTATTCTTATGGCATCGATGATCCTTGTTGTAGGTGGGGATGTGATAACTTCCCGGGTTGCCACTGACATAATATCTCCTTCATGCTCTGAGATCCTTGTATGAAAATCAAAAGCTCCACGATCCATTGTACCGGAAGTGGTGATCAACACATGATCCTTTTTTTGAACCCTGTTCTTTATAGGGCTATGTGCTTCAAGTTTCATTTAATCCTCCATATTTTTGTTCTTTTTATTGATGTTCGATTGGCGATACGGGTTTGGGAGTGATCTTTAGATTACCCGGAATTATCTCTGGGATTTAGATACAGACCCGGAGTTAACTACTTTATAAATTTTAGATGGAATTTCCTCCATTATTGAACAGGATCAGTTCCCATTACAAACGCTCGTAAGATATCAGTGCGATCCACGATACCTACGATCCGATCATTATCAAGAACCGTTATTCTGCCAACATCGTAATGGAGCATCTTCTCCAGACATTCCTTTACTGATGTGTCAGCAGATACGGCATAAACAGGAGTGGACATTATCTTTTCAACTATTGTAGTGTCCTTTGGTTGAGTTCCATGTGTATCGTTCAGAGCTGTCCTGACAAATCCGGAACGTATTATGTCCATCCGTGTTACCATTCCAATGACCTCACTTTTGTCAGAGACCACAGGCAGACCGGAAAAGTTCGATTCGAGCAAAACAGGCCAGACCTTTGTGAGACTTTCCTTTGGTGTGCAGGTTATCACGTCTGTGGTCATGATGTCAGCCACAGCTGAATCCAGTTTCCTGTCATTTCCAATGTTTGCAAGTATGTCTGAATTGCTTAGGATTCCGGCTATAGTCCTGTCTTCAGTGGAAACGATGACAGGACATCGGTTTACTTCCGAATCGAGAAGATGTTTTGCAGCATCAACAATATCTGTTTCCGGAGTTATCAACGGACAATCGTGCATGTATCCTTCAACCGTTACATTGGATCTTGTGGATTTGATATTGAGAACGTCCTGATCCTTAAGGATACCAACTACTTTTTGTTCCTCATCTATTACAGGGAGCCCCCTGAGGTAGTGGTCTCTCATTAGCTGACGTGCATGGGTGATGTTATCATGCTCTTTTATGCACATGGCATCTTTTGACATAATTTCATTGATTTTCATACGAACCCCCGTTCATACGATCTTTCAAAGGTAGATCAGTCGTAGTAACCTTCGTCTTCTTTACAGTCTTCACATAACATGAGACCGTTAACAGTGCTAAGGCTATCCACATACGAATCACATCTCTGGCAGATCCCCCTTCCAAATTCAGTTGTTGTGGAAATATCCTGCTCCCGGTTTATCTCTATCAGGTCTTCAAGAATAGTATTCAGACCCGGAGCCACTGTCAGGATATCCCGATCTGTGATAATACCAATGATCTTTTCATCATCGGTAATTGCAAGCCTGCGAATCCCGGATTTGACCATGATCTCAGATGCTTTGATAACATCTGTCGCCGGGTTTACTGTTATAATAGGGGATGACATTATCCCTTCAACAAGTATGGTGCTGGGTTTGACATCCTTTGCCATGACCTTGTGAACAATATCCCTTTCAGTTATAATACCTACAGGGTTGCCATCTTTCGAGACAATGAGGCTACCTACGTTCCTCTTCTTCATTGTCTGAGCGACTTTAAGAGCTGTACTGGCAATGTCAAGGACAAGAACTTCCGGTGTCATGATCTCACGCACGACAATGTCTTTGAGGAACCGATCTGCAGGTCCATCAGCCTCGACATCCCATTTGGTCCCAATGACCATAAGATATCACCCTCCTATGCTATTATTTGTGTTCCCACACTACACAAAGAATATTCTGACTTAATAGCATATATAGGTGATTGTGGTTACAATATGTTGATCCTTGTTCGGTTTCCTGCACTTAGTTCTATTTCATCGTTGAACCCTGATTTTGAGTATGCATCAATGATCTTGATAGGGGTATCAATGTCCAGTTCGTCCACAAGAAGTGCATGATCTCCCCACAATGCTATGCGGATACGTCCTGTTTCATCTGAAACGTAAATATTTGAGACCATGTTAGTTGTTCCGTCATCCCTGTCAAATTCCCTGAGCTCTCCAAGACCTGAAACTGAGCCCTCGATAGAATAGGATTCCCCGGGTATTATGTCAGCTATTGGGGTGAAGCTTTCTTTGTATTCGACACTGGCATCTGTTTTCCTGAGGACGCTATTATTTCCGATCTGGATCTCGACCTGCTGGCTGAAGTTGTTGGTCTTGGCATATCCGTTTATGATCTCAACAGCATCATCCAGGTTCAGGGCACTGGCAGAATCGACCTTTTCATCCCATAGTGTCACACGTATCTTTCCGGTCTCGTCACCAATAAGTATGTTAGAAACACGTCCCTGACTGCCGTCTTTCTTCTGGAACGTCCTGACATCCGAAATGTCAAGCAACTTTCCGGAGACGTTGATGTCACCCATGCCATCTTTTATCTCAGATATCTTCTGTGAGTCCATCCTAACCTCAATGTTCTGGTCAGTCTTATTGATCACACCATACTTTCCGATGTTGATCTCAGTACCGGAATATCCATCTTTTGCATAGCCACTGATCTCCATACATTCGCCTATCTCCACGCTTCCGTTCTTGATAAGCTCAGCACGTTCATCCCATAGTGTCAGCCTGATGGAACCGGTCTCATCAGCTACCATAATATTACCGACCCTTCCGGTGGTGCCGTCATTCCTGTTAAACTCACGTACATCAAATACTGAGACAATCTTTGCAACGAAGTTTACATTACCGATCTCAGGGGTTATATCCTTTATTTTGATAACTTCTTTTGCGGTATCTGTGACACCAAGGTCATGGGCAACAAGCATTGCCGCTGTCTTAGTATCACAAAGGCCGCTCATCTGATCGACCTTTTCATCGACCTTCTTTCGAAAATCATCTTCGCTGATAATGCCTCCAAGCTTATTGTAGATCTCAGTTATATCGTCCATTGATGACACCTGTAAATAAGTTCTGGAACATGGGTTTCCAGAACTGTTTAGAATATATGTGATATGTAAAGCAATTTGTTCGTCCTCTATTTTGCAATAGCATGAACTCCGGTTAAGTTTGGTCCGATATGATATAATCCTAACGAAAGATACGTTGTAGTTATCTTACATTATCTTCTGGAATCATGTTTATATCCGGCTTCCTGTGAACGGGATCATGGATAAAGTTATATTAACTATTAAATGCATCTGCAATTAGATAGCATGATTCGAAAATGTAAAGAGCATGGATACTTCAGAGGCGAAGTTTGTCCGGATTGCGGCAAAAGTGGCAGGTATGTACTGGATGACGAACGTGAAGAACGCCTTGGTAGGTTCGTTTCAGGTGCCTTGAGACATTTCCCGGATGATGTAGGTCTTACAATGGATAAGCAGGGCTGGGTCGACATGGACCTGCTTTGTGATCTCATGGAGCGTCGCTACAGGTGGGCAAGCAGGGAGCGCCTTATATCACTTGTAGAATCTGACGTTAAGAACAGGTATGAGATAACAGGTTCCGGAATAAGGGCAAGATATGGTCATTCTGTAGATGTGAAACTGGATTATCCTGAGAATGAATTGCCTTACCTGTATTACGGTGTCAGCCAGGAAGAAGTTGACATGCTTCTTGATGCCGGCATTGCACCTCTCAGGCAGACATACGTGCATCTTAGCACAACTCCTGAAAAGGCTACGGAATCAGCATCAGTTCACACAGAGAATCCGGTTGTACTTGAGATCGATGCGGATGAGGCACAAAATGACGGCATAGAGTTCATGGCTGTTAACGTTGACATCGTTCTGACCGAATCTGTACCGCCTGAATATCTGACCATTGTGGAAATTGAAGAGTGAACAAATTTGTTCATATCGCTGATATTTCCATCATATTATCCTTTTTTTGTATCTTGAACTTTACATCAAGGAACTGTTCTGTAACCCATATGTTCGTTGCTGTATGAGATGATATCTCTCTAACTGTGAATGAACCGCCTTTTGCGAGTCCCATATAGGGTATAAGCTGGTCCGCAAGATGTACATCTACAGAAGAGCGGCTTGATATCTCATCCAGAAGTTCCGCGGCTGCCTGAGCACCGACCTTTTCAGCAGGAAATCCTCTTTTTCCCGGAACATATGCTCCTTTCATTCCACAGTATAATGTAATTCCACTTCCTGTGGATGGGTATTCGGCACATTCGGTGAGGATGTAGCATTCATATCCGGCTTTTCCAATAATATCTTTTGCAGAATCTGCCTGACGCTTTGCAACATGTTCAGGAAGGTTCGAGCAGTGAGATATTCCAAGTATATTCCCGGTTTCTTCTGTAAATTCATAGGGTTCCGGTTCTGATGGACTTATAGTTGCATGAACAACTCCGCCACCACGGGGATAGTATCCTCTTTTGCGAGTATCTATCTTACATTTGTACCCCATCTTCGAAAGTGCTTTTAGTGTTACCTTCTCAAGGTAATCAATGCTTGGAGCCCACGAAACGTCTGTCCCTCCGATAATGTTCAGTTCAATATCAGAATACATTGCAGCAGGCATGATGCATTGAAGCAGAAGGCCTATGCTGCCGGCGGTGCCAATATCAATATTATAGTAACCCCCCTTCACTTCCTGTGGAGAAAAAGTGACAGTAGTAGAACCAATTTTATTTCCTTCTACAGTAGCACTACAGATAATGGCAGCTGTTTCTATTGCCTTTACATGCTGGGCGGATAGACCTGGTTTTGGACGATTGCTGCGTATGTCAGTGATGCGCACTGCTTTCCCTGTTACCGCTGAAAGTGCCACTGAAGTCCTTAGTATCTGGCCGCCGCCTTCACCATAGGATCCGTCGATATGGATCATTGCCAATTCCTCATTTAATTTTTCTCATTACTTTTTCTCATTAATGTTCCTCATTTTCCTGTAAGCATCCTTTACGGCATAGAAAAGAGGATCTACAACAGTGGCAACTGGTGGTGCATAGCAGGTTTCCATTGTGAGCATTTCATCTACTGTGGCCTTTTTCTTTATCATGAAAGCAAGGCTGTCGATCCGTTCCTTTACTCCTTCTTTGGCTATGACCTGTGCACCCACAAGATATTCTTCCCTGAAAATAAGTTTGATGTGTATATCACTGCTGCCCGGATAGAAGGTCGCATGAGTAACTCCTTTGGCATAGCCTGTTACTAAACCGATGTCCTCTGTTTCTGCTTTTCCAGAAGTCAGTCCCACAGAACCGATCAGGAGATCTCCTGCAACATAAACACTGGGTCCCAGAACAGGTCCTAATGATGTTCTTTTACCACAGATGTTGTCTGCTATTACGGTAGCCATACGTCTTGCCACAGGCGCCAGTTGGATCATGTTTTTCTTTCCTGTGACAAATTCGGTAACTTCGCAGCAATCTCCTCCGGCAAAGACATCAGTTGAGTATTGATCATCGATCCGTACTTGCAGTTTATCATTGACTGCCAGACCACCTTTTTCCCCAATGGAAATGCCTGCCTTCTTTGCAATTTCTATGTCAGGAACTATCCCGGTACTAATAATAACTACATCTGCGGGAACCTTTTGTTTTGAGAGGACCACATATTTAGCTTTGCTCTTCCCTTCAATGCTTTCCGGGACCTCTCCTGTGATAAGACCGACCCCTATGGAGGTAAGGTAGTCTTTAACTATCTCCGACATGTCAGTATCGATCAGTCGCGAAAGTATCGAGGAACTTCGATTGATAAGTTTTGTAGGTATGCCACGCTTTGCAGTCCCTGCAGCGGTTTCCACTCCAATGGCACCAGCGCCGATGACAACAACATTCTCAGCAGAAATGAGTGCATTTTCGATTTTCATTCCATCAGATAACGTTTGCAGGGTGAATACGCCATCCATTTCGAGGAAAACATGCAGATGAGAGGGTATACGATGGGTTCCACCGGTGGCGATGACCAGTTTGTCAAAACCGATATCCCTGTCCTCCAGTTTAATTTTCTTTTCGTTAAGGTCTATTTCTTTTGCTTCTGTTTCCAGCAGGATATCGATCCCCATTTTGTCAAAGAAATCCGGGGTTCTTAAGATGAGGGAATCAAAATCCTGTACCTTGCCGGAAAGCTTGAAAGGTATTCCACATTCGCTGTAGGATACATGACTGTCCTTTGAAATAACAATAACAGAAAGATCACGGCATCGTCTCACATGAGTGGCTGTTGACATTCCGGTGGCTCCTCCGCCGAGAATGGCAACATCATATTTTGTAATATCTTTCATAAGATAAGTTCGACAGCCTGGTTAATAGATTTTTGTACAGAACCTAAACTAACA
This sequence comes from Methanococcoides sp. AM1, assembly GCF_900774055.1. Taxonomy (NCBI): domain Archaea; kingdom Methanobacteriati; phylum Methanobacteriota; class Methanomicrobia; order Methanosarcinales; family Methanosarcinaceae; genus Methanococcoides; species Methanococcoides sp. AM1. The sequence continues at coordinate 523,750 of NZ_CAAGSW010000001.1, forward strand.
TTAGTAATTTTAAAAATGTATAGAACAAGCAACGTATAGAATAAACAATGTAAAAATGATGTTAGGAATGTATAGAAAAAGATGAAGTTAATCGACGAGCGAGTTTGGGGAGTGGGGGGTTATTGTAGCAAAAAATAATGTGTCCCGCTCGTCTACTTGCTGCTACATTATTATAATATATATATGTGTTGGCATATCCGATTGTTAAGTTCTATGTAATGTTAAGTTCTCTCTTTGCATTTCATTTCCTGGAAATATAAGACAAAGACATTGTTTTTAAATATAAACTTTATTTGTTATGAGAACAATTTATACTGTTTTATTATAATCGTGTTGCGGAGATATTCCTAAAAGTTGAAAACCACAAGGTTATTAAACTGTAAGAACTAATTAGCCTATTGTGATCGAAGCAAGATCACGTCATAAGTAAAATTTAATTGGTTTATCAAAAATCCCATTGGGTGCTTTATCCAATGGTGGTAAGCAGATCATCAAAATATAATCTGAATCATATCATGGTTACTCTATTGGGAAAATAGTTGTACCACATCACATAATACAAACATAGGGAGTTATCTAAAGGACTAGGTTTCATTCATATCTTATTGGAAATGAACCAACCGGCATCTTAGATCTAGTATCATATTGTTCCATAACCGTTCAAACGGTTCAAGGTAAATAAATGCCGGAACGTTCACAAATAAGGCCATGGCATAGCTACATACTGATAATGTGGATTCTTTGCCAACCGTTAAGCGGTCAGGTCTGTGGACTATCCGGATAGTTGATGCATTACGTGTTAGTTTGAACAAAGAAGGATTTCCTTATTGGGATTGTTTAAGAAATAAGCATCCTAATGGTCAGGATACCAGATAGCCGATGGATAGTTCTTTCCTTGATCTCTGAGATCCTATATTTGTGTTATGTCCGAATGATTCTGTTTTGCTGTTCTGTTTACGTTCGGGTACTGTCTATTAAGGCAATATACCACACACAAATGGAGACTTACATATGCAAAATACTGATACAACTAAATATATCATTCATTCAAAGATCAATGCTGATGGGATAATCGAACGCCCGGATATAGTCGGGGCGATCTTTGGTCAGACCGAGGGTCTGCTGGGTTCAGACCTTGACCTGCGCGACCTGCAGAAAACAGGACGAATTGGTAGGATCGAGGTCTCAGTTGCTGCAAAAGGCGGCAAGACCAAAGGCAATATCTTCATACCATCCAGCCTTGACAGAGTTGAAACATCAATACTTGCAGCATCCCTTGAGACCATCGACAGGGTTGGCCCATGCACTGCAAAGATCGAGGTGACACAGGTCGAAGATGTCCGTGCTACCAAGAGGAAACAGATCATCGACCGCGCAAAATACATACTTACAGACATGTTCGATGAGAACCTTCCTGAGTCACAGGAGATCGCAGATGAAGTTCGCCAGTCAGTACGTATCGAAGAGATGCAGTACTATGGTAAGAACAAGATCCCATGTGGTCCTAATGTGCTTGATTCAGATGCCATTGTGGTCGTCGAGGGCAGAGCAGATGTCCTGAACCTCTTGAGATATGGTATCAAGAATACTATTTGTGTTGGTGGGACCAATGTTCCTCCTGAAGTTGCTGAACTCACAAAGAAGAAGACAGTAACTGCATTCACAGATGGTGACCGTGGAGGAAAGCTCATAATTAAAGAGCTTTTGCAGGTTGCAGATATTGATTATATTGCACGTGCTCCTGATGGAAAGAGCGTGGAAGACCTTGTACAGAGGGAGATCGTACGTTCTCTGAGGCAGAAGATCCCTGTGGAGCAGGCTCTTGAAAGCTACAGCATAAAGGGAGAGTCCAAGCCGGTCAAAGAAGAAAAGCCAGCTAAAACAGGAAGGATCGCGCGTTTGCCAAAACGCAAGGAAAGAGTTAAAGGTGAGCTTTCAAGGCCATCTGCAGGTGCGCAGAAACTGGAGAAAAAGGCAGACAGTGCTGAGGAAGAGCCTAAACAGGTAAAACCGGCAAGGCAGGTTAAGCCAGCTAAACAGGTCAGACCAGCTCAGATATCACCACAGGCTCGCAGGTTCAAACCTCATTCCGATGCACTTCTCGGTACTCTTGGAGCCAGGCTTCTGGATTCAAAGGATAAGGTCATTGAGGAGACCGCAGTTCGCGATCTTGTCAACACTCTCAAAGAGACCAGTGATAGCATCAAGACAGTTGTTTTTGATGGTGTAGTTACACAGCGCATTCTTGATATCGCATCAGACAAAGGTATTGAGAACCTTATTGGTGTAAAGAAAGGTAACATTGCTAAGAGTCCTGCGACCGTCAATGTTCTAACAGCATCAGATTTCTGATCTTTTAAGGGGGTTTAACCCCTTTTACTTCTCTTTTTTCTTTTTCCCCTCTATTGTGCATTATTATTCATAAAAATTAAATCGAAAAACATTTATACTATGATAAGGCAAAACATTGCCGCGAAAAATGGTTTTATTTGAGTTTTTAGTTTATTATATTGCAGCCCGCTTACACCGTGCTGTCGTATAAAAAATGAATATGGATAAAAACCATGCACAAAGATGAATTGATTCAATTGCATACATTGCTGGCTCAAATAAAGAAGCATATGGAAACTCAGGACATTGATTATGACTTTTCTGAGTACCAGTCGCTTGCCATAAGCCCTGTGCACATCCATCGAAGTAAGGCAGAGCACAAACATGCTATATTCGTACTTGGTAATCATCTTGCATCATTAATGTCAGAAGATGAGCTTTCGGGTATTGGCAGGACTTCCGCCAGAATGCAGGAATTTGCAAAACGTACCAACAGGAATGTTTCCGGTAGCAACAATTAAATGATGTCGAGCGACCTGATATATTTCTGGTGTAAAACAAATCCTTAAAGGCTAGCTTGGATGCTATTGGTCCAGCATAGAGGGGAAAGTTGCTTCTTCATTATAATACCATTCTCTCCGTCTGAATAGTATCTCTGTTCAACCCAGCATGCTATGAATCCCAGGTCCTGATATAGTTTTTTAGCTATGTGATTGCTGGCTCTTACTTCAAGGGTAGCGGTCTTTAATCCCTGCTGCTGGAACGCGTTCAGTATGGTTTGCATAAGCTGGCTTCCGATCCCCCTTCCTTTATACTCTTCTTTAACTGCCAGCGAAAAGATACGGCCTTCATTAACGGCAGATCGATATCCCATGACAAAACCCACGATCCTGTTGTTCATGGAAGCGACAAAGAACCCTTCTGTATTCATTTCATAGAAATTCATATAGACAAAAGGATTGTGTTCTGTGAAAGATTCCATTTCAATGTTCAGAACATCTTCAAAATCATAGGGTTCAAACTGTCTGATGATCATCAGGGAATATAATGCCCTTTTTCTTAAAAAGAATATTGAAAAAAAAGAAGAAAAGGATCTTGAAGATCAATCCTTATCCTTATCTTTATCAGCTTTTTTTATGTGACGCAGATCAACAGCTATACCTCTTGTGGAGGCAACCATTTCTTTTCCGTTCATCATGGCACGCCCTACTCCGATAGCTTTACTTCCTTTGACAAGGACCTCGTCACCGGTCCGGATCCTCTCATCAGCATCAATAACACCTGGTGCAAGCAAAGAGCCTCTTGGGAGGAAATCATCGATAGTTACAGTGTAGCCTTCATAATCATCTGATGCGGCAAGCAGACGGGTACCATCGATAGTGAGTGCTATTATACCATATTGTGGTATCAGTGTAGCTATCTGTTTCTTGTCTATGAACACCTGATGTTTTGGGAATGGTGCCTTTATCTTTGATCTGTCAGGAACAAGCAACTCTCCTGCACCCGGACCGAACTGGTAGTCTGCAATAGCGCGCATCAGGTCACTTCTTGGTTTGTTCTGTCCAAATTCTCCTTCTGCAACGATACCGGATACGGTGTTCTTGAGGTTGTCAAGGGACTCGTAGGAGGTCACATTGCCCGAGCTTGTATAGATGATCTCAATTCCAAGCTCCTTTGAAACGATCTCACAGATCTCCTTGTATGCTTCTTCCACATGAGCTACGATATGTGAATATTTGTTCTTTGAAAGATACTCAGAGAGACATGATGATACCCATTTTATCTCTTCAGCATCCCAGTACCCGGTAACAACGGTATCATAATGGGATGCAGGATAGGTAAGTTCGAGTTCCCTTGGTACAACTCCGAGTGGAGATGTGATTATTACTTCATGGACGTATCTGCGGTTCTTTCCCAGTGATCTTATGAACTTGCTATGTGAGTTCGAGATCGAATATGGTTTTTTGGCAGAGCAGGGCAACAGGACCAGAATATCGGTTTCAGGAGGGGTATATCTTTCCTGTATCCTTCTGGCAAATCGAACGACCTCAGGTCTTGTCATTGATTCGGAGGTTGTTGCAAGCAATTGGTTGGAGCGTGCAATAGGTGCATGCTCTTCCATGTAACCATACTGGGTATCGAAAAGTCTCAGGAGTCCTGCAAGCCAGGGCTCTACACGACACTGTCCTTCCACGTATTCACGCAGGTTTCCTGCGCGCACCCTTTCTCTTGCCAGGGCTACCTCTGCTTCAAGCATGTTGCAGTTGTGCCTTGTTAAAATCTCAGCACGCTTTGCTTTTGGCATTTCCCTGAGTTCTTCCAGTGTTATGGGAGCACAGGCGTCACACCTGCATGGAAGTTCGGCCATAGAGTCGACAAAGTAACTTCCTGATGTGGTAAGGTAAATATCATTGTACCCGGCCACAGTGGCGCGGGTGTTGTCCACAATATCGATACCAAGGTAGATTAGCATAGCAGCATTTGCAGGTGTGCATAAGTTCGGGATATAGAGGGCAGTATCAGGTGCTATTTTTTCCCGGATCTCAATAATCCTTTGCATGAACTTCCTGGCATTGCCCTGGAAGGAACCTGCTCCTTCCATAATGTAAAGGTCTGCTTTCTTTACATCCTGGCCATGTCGATAAATGCGCCCTACCGGACCGGTAGCTTCCATCTCGATCTTCTTTGCAATTGTCTCTGCCACATCATCCGGCACATCGGGGGTGAGGTCCTGGTGCGGCAAAATGAGGATCGCATCATCACCGGAAAGCTCGCGTATCTTCCGGATATTTTCCATAGCCTCTTCTGCAGAAAGGTCCCACATGGACCCGGCATCTGCAAAAGGACCTGCTGGGTCTTTGAGTGATGCCGTATCAATTATGTGCGGTGTCCTGATAGGTGTTGAAAGGAGAATTTTTCCAATACGGGCAGCACCATCCCGCTGTTCTACCTCAAAATATGATGTCATGTTTCCCTAATATGCTTAAGGTAGATGTAAATCTTTTCTACCGATCTTATCCGAAATACCCAAACGTTTATTTTGAAAAAGGTTACAGGTTATGTTAATGTTAAAGAAACAGCTGGAAGCTATTGTTGGGGAGAAAAATGTCTCAACAAGGTCCTCAGAGCTTTATTGTTATTCTTTTGACGCTTCTCAGACAAAAGGACGTCCTGATGCAGTTGTCAGACCTCATAATTCCGAACAGGTCGCATCTGTTGTCAGGCTGGCGGGTGAGCTTGGCCTGCCTGTGGTGGCAAGAGGTGCAGGGTCCGGTCTCTGCGGAGGCGCTGTTCCCGTAAATGGCGGTATTGTACTTGACATGTCGTCAATGGACCGCATTGTTGAAATTGACATTGATAATCTTCAGGTGACCGTGGAGCCGGGAGTTGTGCATGAGAAACTGAATCAGGCACTTTCTCCCTATGGGTTTTTCTTTCCGCCGGATCCCGGAAGTACTGCCATGTGCACAATTGGCGGGCTGATGGCGAACAACGGAAGCGGGATGCGTTCCGTAAAATACGGTACAACAAGGAACTATGTGCTTGATCTTGAGGTCGTTATGGCAGACGGGAATATAGTAAGGACAGGTTCAAGGACGCTCAAGACCGCATCCGGGTATGATCTGACCGACCTTATGATCGGTTCGGAAGGGACACTTGGAATCATTACTCAGGCAGTGCTCAGAATGCATCCTCTTCCCAGGGCACGCAGTGTTATACTGGCTTCTTTTGACAATACGGCCCTTGCCGGCAAAACAGTTGTAAAGATACTTTCAGCAGGAATTATTCCTTCTGCATGTGAGATCCTTGACAGCACTGCAATAGAGACTGTCCGCAGATATGATCCCACTGTGGAGCTTCCTGATGCAGGAGCTATCCTGTTGATAGAGGTGGACGGAATGGAGAACGCTGTGAAGGAAGAGGCAGATACTGTTGGGAAGGTTTGTTCTGAATTAGCTTCTGCAATAAAGGTCGCTTCAACTGCAGATGAAAGTGCCCGTCTCTGGAATGCGCGCAGGCTTGTGGGTGCTGCCATATCCAGGATCGATCCGAAACGAACCCGTGTCTATGTCGGAGAGGATATAGGGGTCCCCATAAAGGAGCTTCCCGGAATGCTGGAATATGTTCGCTCATTATCAGAGGAGTTCGAGATCCCGATAATGACCTATGGGCATATTGGTGACGGCAACCTTCACACAGGAATGACCATCGATATGCTGGATGAAAATGCAATGGAGCAGGTCAATACTGTGGCTGACAGGATATACAGGCATGTTATCGATGTAGGCGGTACTGTAAGTGCTGAACATGGTGTAGGAAAGGCACGTGCAGGCTATATGGAACTGGAACACCCGACTTCGATGTATGTGATGCGACAGATCAAGAAGGCGCTTGATCCCCATGGAATATTGAATCCGGGAAAAATGGGGTTGTGATCATGGAAGATGAGCAGTTAAGGTCAATACTCAAATGCGTGCGTTGCGGAACGTGCCGTTCGGTATGTCCGATATTTGAAGAGCTCGGATGGGAGTCTTTCAGCACCAGAGGTCGCATGATGATCGCAAAAGGGATCTCTGAGGGGATGGACCTTGATGAGAGCATTATTGATAGCATCAATACCTGCACGACATGTGGCATATGTGAAGAGATGTGTCCTGCAGGAGCAATGCCACCTGATGTCTTTGAAAACATAAGGCATCAAATTGTAGAAATGGGCAAAGAGACAAATACCCAGAGGGATCTGCGTGAGAACACGCTTTCCACAGGTAACCCGATGAATGAGGTCAGTTCCAGGCTTGGGTGGCTAATGGAGCAACGCGATGTGCCGGAACACGCTGAGAACGTTTATTTTGTTGGTTGCCTTGGATCTTACCGATATCAGGAAACCGTACTTAGGACATATGACCTGATAAAGGACCTTGATGTGACGGTGCTTCCTGATGAGGTCTGCTGCGGGTCCCCGCTCCTGAGAACAGGGTCTGATGCAGGTGAGTTGATCAGCCATAATGTCAGGCAGATGGAAGAGGTGGGTGCCAATACCATAATAGCCAGCTGTGCAGGCTGCTACAATACTCTCAAAAATGACTACCCTGACAGGTTCAAGGTTGTTCATATAACAGAATTCCTGGCAGAAAATTTGGATAAATTGGAACTTGACAGGCTTGATATAACTGTAACATATCATGATCCATGCCACCTCGGAAGGGCAAACAGGGTATTTGATGGCCCAAGAAAATTGATAAACGCTGTCTGTGAGCTCAGGGAAATGAGGACATCCAGGGAGAATGCCAGATGCTGTGGCGGCGGGGGAGGAGTTCGCAAAGGTTACCCTGAACTCTCAAAAGCGCTGACAGAGAAAAGAGTTGCAGAAGTTCCTGAAGGCGTGGACTACATTGTAACGTGTTGTCCATTATGCCGTACCAATATGGCACCATTTAGCGAAATTCCGGTGATCGATCTTCTGGACCTTCTGACATGGGCGCAAAAAAAGAATAAAGAATAAAAGGTTAGAAAATAAAAAAGTGAAGTGATATGCAGGTATTTGTTATTCGAGTTTAGGTCCTATGATCGTGGACCTTGCCTTATTCACTAATAGTTTTCTCATTTTCAAACGATGGCAACCGGACACGGATCTCAGTTCCATTACCTGTTTTACTATCGATGCCTATATCGCCTTTGTGTGCGCTTATGATCTTCTTACAGATGATCAGGCCGTAGTCCCGGTTAGTGCAACAGATGTCACTTTCACTTGTATCTTCCGGAATGTCGGTACAAAACTGGGAAAGGATATCGTTTGGAATTCCCGGTCCTGCATCTCGTACAATGATATGCACAATTCCATTTTCTTCTGAAGCCGACAACGATACCGTTTCTCCTGCAGGAGTGAATTTTATTGCATTATCAAGCAGGTGTATTAGTACAGATTCGATATATTTGCTGTTGCCTTTCACTATTGGCAATGTTTCAGCTATCTCTTTTTTGAATTCAATACCTTTATGCTCTATGTTAGGGAGCATTCCGGCAGTTATGCTTTCCAGCATTTCTTTGAGGTCTATGAGACTAAATGTGTACTTTATGGTCTCATTTTGCATGTCGCTGACATAGAACAGTGATTCTATCAAATGTCGAAGACGTTCTGAGTTATGGACAACAGTTTTCATGGTCTTCTTTTGATGTTCGTTCAAGTCGCCCAGGCGCTCATTGTGTAGAAGTTCACTAAATCCCTTTATCGATATCAGAGGGGTTCGAAGTTCGTGGTTGATGTTTGCCAGGAACTCATCCTTCATCTTATGGGAAAGACGAAGTTTCTCATTTGCTTTTGTGAGCTCTTCTTCCATGTTCGTTCTTTCGGTGTTGTCCTCACCTGACCGGATAATACCGATGATCTCCCCGTCTTCATCTTTTAAGATCACATCATGCCAGAGTATCAGCCTTTTTTCTGTTGTTCCATCGCTGTTTCTGGTCAGCAAAGGCAATTCGTGGAATTCAGGTAGTTCTCTTTTACCTTCAAGTATCTGGAATATTTCTTTTTCCTGGATATCTTTTGTATCTTCCGGGAAGAAACCGTTCAGGCTTTTTCCTATAATGTCCTCTTTCTCCCATCCCAGCACATTACAAGCTTTCTTATTGGCAAAAGCGATACTTGAATCTTTATCAACTATCATTATAATAGAACCGACAACATCAAGGTACTGGGAGGCCTGATTCCGTTCTTCGATAACTTCATCCTGTAAATGTTTGATCTTTAACAACGCCTTCACACGTGTAGTGATCTCCATATAACTGACCGGTTTGTTAACGAAGTCATCAGCTCCTTCTTCAAGGCTTTTTATCTTTTCATCCTTTTCATCGGGAGTCGTGATAATGACTATTGGTATGAGCTTTGTCCTTTCATTGCTCTTCAGGGTCCTGCATATCTCATGAGCAGCAAGGTCTGTTATCATGTTATCAAGCAGGATCAGGTCAGGTTCATCATCAATAGCTTTTTGAAGCCCTTCGTTTCCGGAATATGATCTGAGAATGTCATATTCAGAGATAAGAATGGATTCAAGAAGCTCGACACTGCCATCCTCGTTGTCGATGATGAGTATCTTTGACCTTTCTTTCCGGTTCATTTCTTTCTCCATGAAAATTATAACGGATCTATGACATATCCTCGAAGATAATGAAAATGGAATTTTGTGTGCGCTACCCTTTTTGATATTTTAGATAGCAGTAAAGACACATTTGCGATTTCTTATCTTTTCAAGTATTATCGATTAACCTTATGTTATAAAATCTTTCATCTTTTTGTCGATGATGATGTTTTCTTTCCTTTTCTTGATATGAGGCAGTTCCATGTATTTCCAATGAGGTCCTGTCGACCTGCCAGTTTGAGACCTTCGTATACAAGACTCTGGTTGTGCGGATCACGGTAGTGCATCATAGCACGTTGTATGTTCTTTTCTCTTCGTGATGTAGCTACATATACCTTCTTCCCTGTAAAGGGATCCATCCCTGTGTGGAACATGCATGTGGCAGCTGTCATAGGGGTTGGTGTGAAGTCCTGTACCTGCTCAGTGTAACGGTTCGTCTCCTTGATGTACTCTGCCAGTTCGACCATATCTTCCATGGTGCAGGCAGGGTGCCCTGACATGAGAAATGTTACGAGATACTGGTCTTTGTTAAGCTTCTTGTTAGTCTTCTCAAAGATATCGGCAAATTCCTCGAAAACCTCTTTTCCAGGCTTTTTCATACAGTCAGTGACTTCTTTAGAATAGTGTTCAGGAGCGATCTTCAGCTGTCCACTAATATGATGTTCACATAGCTCTTCGATATACTCAGTATCAAGGAGTGCAAGGTCATAGCGTACTCCGTAACTTACAAAGACATTCTTTACTTCTGGGATCTCCCGAAGGCGGCGTAACATCTCTATGTTCTCTTTGTGGGATGTGTCCATGGAGGGGCAGGGTTCCGGATACAGGCAGAGTTTATCCTTGCATGCTCCGCTCTTTTCCCATTTCTTGCACTTCATGGCGTACATGTTGGCGCTGGGGCCTCCAACTCCGATTATATTACCTTTGAATCCTTTTAGTTTTGTAAGCAAGTGTGCTTCACGCACTATGGACTCGATGCTTCGGCTTGAGACAGTACGTCCCTGATGTTGGGTTATAGCACAGAAAGAACAGCTTCCAAAGCAACCTCTGTGAGTTGTAATGGAGAATTTAACAGTTTCCAGTGCCGGCACTTTTTCCTTGTAAGAGGGATGTTCATCCCTTGTGTAAGGCAACTCGTAGACATGGTCAAGTTCCTCCTGGGAAAGTTGCCTCATCGGAGGGTTCTGGATGATGGTAGTTTTTGGATGAGGTTGTATTAGCGTTATGCCTCTGACAGGATCCTGCTGCTCATACATAAGTTTGAATGCTTTTGCATAGAGCTGCTTGTCAGATGATACTTCTGTGTAGGATGGGAGTTCCACGTAAGGGAGAGTGGTATCTTCACCTGTCTTCATTTCCTTCCATTTTTTTACTTCCAGCTTCCATGCGGTTCCCCTGATGTTCCTTATGCTGCTGATATCTTCGCCGGCATCAAGCCTGCGGGCAATTTCCGTGGTCTGCAATTCTCCCATTCCATAGACCAGCAGGTCTGCAGGTGCATCTGCAAGTATGGATTGCCTTACTTTGTCGGACCAGTAGTCATATTCTGCAAAACGGCGGAGCGATGCTTCAATACCTCCGATCACGATAGGCACGTCAGGGTATGCTTCCTTTATTCTGTTGGAATAGACGACTGTTGTGCGATTTGGACGTAGTCCGGATTTGCCGCCCGGGGAGTACAGGTCCTTTGGCCGGGGTTTGAGTGCAGGTGTGTAATTGCTGACCATTGAGTCAGTGTTGCCTGCAGCTACTGCGAAAAAGAGGCGGGGTCTGCCAAGTTTCATGAAATCGTCAGTATTATCCCATTCTGGCTGGGCGATTATTCCAACTTTAAAACCGGCATCCTCGAGAACACGACCTATTATTGTTACACCAAAACCGGGATGGTCTACGTATGCATCTCCGGTCACGATGATAATATCAAGTTCATCCCATCCTCGTCTTTTGCACTCTTTGCGGTCCATGGGGAGAAATTTTGACTCATCAGAGCCTTTTGGTTTACGTTTTTTTCCTGACATGATCTTTCTCTTTATCGGAATGTTTTTGACATCTGCAGGGACAGGCGTATCTGTTTGTTCACGTCCTCACTGGTTACAGGTCCGTGTCCGGGGTACAGGGTGATAACGTCCAGCTCGGTGAGCTTTTCGATCGATCTTGAAAGGTCTTCCATGTTTCCTCCTGCAAAATCAGTACGTCCAATGCCTCCATTAGGGAACACGGTGTCCCCTGAAAAAAGTCCTTTGGAATAAGGCTCGTAGAGGCTGATACCACCTGGGGTATGTCCCGGTGTATGGATCACCTGAAGTGCTTCGGTGTCATTTATCCGGACGATATCACCGTTCTCATAGAGTATGTCCGGTTCGAAGTCCGGTGCGGGGGATGAGAATAACATGGATGCGCTTGACTCTTCACTTTTCAAAGATGCGGCATCGTCCTTGTGTATGGCGATGGGGGCATCACAGAGCTCGGCTACAGGTTTTGCAGCTGCACTGTGATCAAAATGTCCATGGGTGAGGATTACCAGTTCGATGTTCTTCGGTTCTGTCAGCTCTTCCAGCTTTTGGATAAGTTTGTTCGTATCCATTCCCGGATCGATGAGTATCTTTCCATTGATGATGTATGAATTGGATGCATATGGGGATGTGTTGATCCTCTGAACTTTCATTATGTATCTCCTTTTGTGATCTTAAAGACCAAATACACTTCTTGTATTTTTAAGGGTTGCCTTTGCAATTGCTTCTTCTTCAATTTCCTTTGCTTCTGCAATTACCGGAAGTATGTCCAGCACGAATGCTGGCTCATTGCGTCCCTTTCTGGGGGATAAGTAAGGGCTGTCGGTCTCGATCAGCATTCTGTCAAGAGGTACATTTTCAGCTATGGACCTGTGATGATCTGAAAAACATACGATAGTAGGGATGGAGATGTAGTATCCGGCATCTGTTATCATATTGGCGGTCTCTGCTGACCCTCCGTAGCAATGGAAGATGACCTTATCAAGGTCCCTGACCATCTCGAAAGAATCTTCTTCAGCTTCCCTTCCATGGATAATTAGTGGTTTATCATAACTGTCTGCTATCTCGATGACCCTCCGGAAGTATTCTTTCTGGTGTTCCCTTTCCTTGTTGTCCTTATAATAGTGGTAATCAAGACCAGCTTCGCCGATACCAACACTATGCTCAGCTTCCTGTTCAAGCTGGAGAAGGATCTCATCGGCGACTTCGTTACCATAATGAGAAACAACAAGTGGGCTCAGGCCAATTGTAGGATGAATAAAATCGTATTCTTTTGCAAGTGCGAGTGTTGATATGTTCGTCTTAAGGTCAATACCTGAATTGACCATTTCAACAACACCCGCATTGCGTGCTCGTTCAATTACTTCTTCACGGTCACGTTTGAATTTTGGAAAATCCAGGTGACAGTGTGAATCTATGACCTCTTGCATGCTCCTTATGTTTTAAGGAGCATGTTAATAGCTGTTACGAGCGTTTTCAGTTATATTGTTTTAAATGCTCTAACATGACAACTCTTATTAATTAATAAACAGAATCTCGGTTCATGGTTGTTCGACAAACTCTGAAAACTCGCGAATTTGGATATGAATTGTCAGGATTCGAACACAATCTTATCTTTGAAAAGGATGAAATCGGGTTTGTGAGATTTGATGGGAGAAGTCGATCTATCTTTTATCTTGATCCATCTCCATTTTTTCAAAGCCCAAAAAGAGAAATCTATGCAATAAGAGATTCAGATGTTCCTCTCCCTAGTAAAAATGAACTTATTGAAGTGACCTCTTTTGAGCTTGAAAGAGTTGTTAGTGGCAAAATGAACAATCTAGTTAATACTAACGTAAAGTATGTGAGATCTTGGGAAAAGATAGATCCCAACAAACTACTTCATCGAAAGGTTATGAATTCAGAGGAGTATGTTGATTTTTTTAAAAGGCCATTTAAAAAGGAAGCTGAGAATATAGATGAAATAGCACAGACACTAGCGTTGTGTTCTGTTTCTTCAAATGCAGTTGGTATTAATGAGAAAGGTGGTATTGATTCAGGTATCATCTCTAAAAAAAGTGGCTGGGAGCACTTCAAGTCTATAATGAGAATTATACCAAAGGAATTTAAATCGACAAAATCTGCATATTATTACAATTCACTTGAAGTTGAAAAAAATGTGAATTCAATAGATAGCTTGGAAGTGAATTTGTCAATATTTAATCCAAAAGAAATGTTTGTGCATGTTCCAGTAACATTTGATATTGATACAAGGCGTAGAGACGAATATCTAAAAGATATTTCATTTGAAATCCCATTTGCTCGAGCACAACTGATTGATTCTCTTATGTTTCAACCAGTAATCACAAAAAAAGCTGAGAAACGCCTCACTGATCGTATCTATGATATGATTGAAACGTTTACTCATGCAGATAAATTGTCATACAAACAAGACTTAGGCGATGCGGGTCCTAAGATAGCCTCCAGTATTGCTAGAATGAATTTTAAAACAGAAGTTTCTGTTGATGATGTAGACAATGGTTATTACAATTGGTTGGACATGTTTCATCATTCTCAACAATTTAGAGATTCCAATCTTGAAACAAATGAAATTTTCCGTCTATCCGAAAATGCCAGAAATCTCTATCTTGAGATGGAACAATACTTTGGTGTGGATACGATTATTGACATTGCAGATATTGAAAAAATTACACATCTTTCCCCAAAAGCACTTTCAGATGCTATTTCTAAATTGGTAAGCGTAGGTGCAGCATACTCGCCGAGGCAAAAAACAATTAAATTGTTGTCATTTAGAATTTAATTGAGGTTAAGGTATGATTACACAAGAAATGTACGATGCTGTGGAAGAATCTGATGAGCTAAAATGGGATGTACTCAAGTATGACGATTAGATTGAAGATATAAATCGTAAAATAGAAGCAGCAATTAATGATAATGTGAAATTTGATTTGTATCAAGAACGTAAAAGAATACAGGAATTACTCGATGCTACAAAGTCGCGCATTGATGAAATACAATCTGTGTTTAATCCTATATCTTTTGATTAATTTTTTAAATAAATGCGATATATTATCCAAAAAACAGTAATGCTTCACAATTATGTGAAGCTTTATTGATGGTCTTTATATGGAAGTCACAAGCCTAAGATAAGGCTCATGATATCCATTGTTAAATTGCTCGTAAAAGTTCTTACGTCTTAAGGAGCATGTTAATAGCTGTTACGAGCGCTTCTACCGAGGCAAGGACAATATCCGCGTTTGCGGCACGGGCTGTGACTATTCTACCCTTTTGGTCCTGCACACCGATAATGACCTCTGCCAGTGCATCTGCACCGCCGGTCACTGCTTCTATCCTGAAGTCATGTATGCTTACGCTTGTTGCATGTTTTCCGATGAGTGTCTCAACGGCTTTCAGGGCTGCATCCACAGGTCCGACACCTACATCAGATGTGATGCGTTCGGTTCCGTTGACCAGGGCCTTTACAACAGCTGTTGATGTGGTGACGTTTCCTGTCATCACACTCACCTCTTTGAGATCGATAGTTGGCATTCCTTCCGGTTTACCAAGGATATCGAATGCTATCACATAGAGGTCGGCATCGGTTATGCGTTTGCCTTTGTCTGCAAGCAGTTTTACCTTGTCGATTATGGCATTGAGCTGTTCATCGGAAGGATGGATGTTCGCAGATTGAAGTGATCTGAGAACTGCATGTTTGCCTGCGTGTTTTCCGAGTACTATCCTGCGCGTATGACCAACCATTTCCGGTGTCATGATGCCGGGTTCGAATGTATCGGAGTTCTCGAGGACGCCGTGTGTGTGTATGCCTGATTCATGGGCAAATGCGTTCTCTCCGACTATCGGCATATGCGGTGGAATGGCCACTCCTGTATAACGTTCTACCATGCGTGCAGTTTCAACGATGTATTCGGTGTTGATGTTCGTCTTTGCACCATAGATAGAGCGCAAGCTCATTACTGTTTCCGCAAGATCGGCATTTCCTGCACGTTCTCCAAGTCCGTTGACCGTAACTTGTGCCTGGCTTGCACCGGCTTCTATGGCCATCAGACTGTTTGCTACGGCAAGTCCGAAGTCATTGTGGCAGTGAGTGTCGATAGGGATATTGATCTCCTTATCCAGTTCACTTATGAGGCGATACATGCCTGATGGAGCTATCACTCCCACGGTATCGGGAACGTTGATGATGTCACATCCTGCAGCTTCTACTGCTTTGTAGACCTCGATCAGATAGTCCATATCTGTTCTGGTTGCGTCCATTGCAGAGAACATGCAGCGCATGCCGTGGTCCTTGATGTACTCTACGGCATTGATCGCCATTTCAATTACTTCTTCACGGCTCTTCTTGATAGTATGTATCCTCTGGATGTCAGATGTTGATACGAAGGTGTGTATCATTCCTACGTCTGCCTGAATACAGGCATCAAGGTCCTTTGTGAGAACACGTGCAAGTCCGCATACCTCTGATGTGAGACCTGCGGTTGCGATATTATGCACGGATTCCATATCACCTGCAGAGGCTATTGGGAATCCTGCCTCGATAGTATCCACTCCAAGCTTTGCAAGCTGATGAGCGATCTCGATCTTTTGCTCAGGAGTAAGGGATACACCAGGGGTTTGTTCGCCATCACGAAGGGTCGTGTCAAAAATGCTTATCTTTCGGTCTTGAATCGGTTTATCGCCGTAAAAAGCGATCCCTCAGTTGTGTAGTTGTATCCATAATGATCGTATAAACTACATGATTAATGGTATAAATAGGAAATGGTGGTTGTATTAGTTTCTTCAGGAGATTACTATATAGAATGTATTGCACTCCGGCAAGGTCACGGCAGTCCAGGATGATACAAGGTATGTCAGGGCAGGTTTCATCATGAATTCTTTGTACCGGACCATTTGGTATATTCCCATTTTAACTTCTTATGATGGCGATTTCCTTATAATTTCAAGTGTGAACAGACATTTGAAAGAAGCCTTTGATCCATTGGAAATTTGGCATATGTGTTATCGAAAAAAGCCTGTCATTTGGTTCCCATATATACCCATGTCACATATTGTCACACAACGTATATATGCAAGGGAGCTATTGTAGGGGTGCTCTCAATGAGCTGGTTGCTGTCGATTCTGACACGATCTGTTGAGAGTTCGAAAAACGTGATATATTTTCACGCATATCGGCACATTCTCCAAAAATGTGTCACAATCTTCCGAATCGGAAGGTATATATGCGATGGAATGTATCAAGAGAATCCCGCACAACGTGCGCGGAATTTCAATCACCTCCATTTCAAAATCATTAGTGGAGACCTGAGCTTTTCCGGTCTGACGTTGAAATTGGCAGTTCGGTTAATTCTGACTGATAGTGACTTTATCTATCAAAAAGAACTAACCAACATTGTGCAAAGAAAACAACTCTCTAATTAAACATAGAGTTCTTTTCCGACAA